>CAMNEH010000003.1 GCA_946536315.1 uncultured Clostridia bacterium | reverse complement strand
CGCAGGACGACGAGAGTGGGTCTCAAGGTGGATGCCTCTAGCAGAGAAGATAAGGCCTCTACATCCGTGGGCAGAAACCACGTGGATAACGTCCCTCCCCCCCGCCGTACCAGTATCCCGCGCGAACAGTGGGAGGACTGCCTCCGCGCAACGGTCCCGCCAAAATTCCTCGATATCAACCTCAAAGCGTTTGCGCTGGGGTATGAGCACGACTGATACGATCGCATCCATACAGAAAGCATGCGTTGAGGCATTGAAACGCCTCAACGCATGCTGTTGTTTTGGGGCCATATGCCCCTAACGGATCAGTTTGCGCGTTCGAGCAGGGTGACCAGGTACACGAATTCCTCGCGGTAGGGATCGCCGGAGGGCTGGCTGGCGCGCAGCAGGCTCAGCGCGTCGGCATAGCTGGACGTGCCTTTGAAATCGCTGCCGCGCAGGCACATGCAGGTTTCCGCAACGGCGGCGGCGAAGCGCATATCGTTGCTGAGCTCTTCGGATACGTGCGCGATCAGGGGGTAAGTATACAGCTGGCTTTCCGTTTGTCCGGGCACCTTGGCGCGCAGGCTGACGGTCAGCCATTCGGCGCTGTTGTTGTCCGGGGCGGGCTGCACATAGCGGCTTTCCACCGCGCCAAAGTCAAAATCGCTGTCGGCCGGGACCAGCTCGTACAGGGCGGTCATCTGCTGCCCTGCGCCGATGTCGCCGCCGTCCTTGGCGTCGTTGGCGAAGTCCTCCGCCGCGAGACGCTTGTTTTCATACCCGATCAGACGGTATCCGCGAACCATGGAGGGGTTGAAATCCAGCTGGATCTTGACGTCGGACGCGACAACGTCGAAGGTGCCGCCGGCTTCCACCACCAGCGCCTTGCGCGCTTCATAGATAGTATCGATGAAGTAGCAGTTGCCGTCGCCGTAGTTGGCCAGCGCCTGCAGGCGGTCGTCCTGATAGTTGCCATAGCCGAAGCCGAGCACGGTCAGAGCTGTGCCGTTCTGCTTTTTTTCCATCACCAGGCGCGCCAGGTCGCCCTCAGAAGTGACGCCGACGTTCAAATCGCCGTCGGTGGCGAGCAGGATGCGGCTGTTGACGCCCTCCGCCGCGTAGCGGTCGGCGATTTCATAGGCGCGGATCAGGCCGGCGCTGCCGTTGGTATAGCCGCTGGCCTCCAGGCCGGTGATGGCTTCCATGATGCGCGTCTTTTCGCTCGCGGGCACGTGCTCCAGCAGCGTATCCTCGCGCGAGGCGTAGGTGACGATGGAGACGTGGTCTTTGGCGTCCATATGGTCCAGCAGCATCAGGAAGGCGCGCTTGACCAGGTCCAGGCGGTCGGCCCCGTCCATGCTGCCCGAGGTATCGATCAGGAAGATCAGGTGTCTCGGCGCGCGTTCCGCTTCCGTTGCTTCCCTGGCGGTCAGCAGCACGCGCAGCAGCCTGGTCTGCTCATTCCAGGGGCAGCTGGTCAGCTCCATGGTGACGCCGAAGGGCTCGTCCTCCTTTGGGGCCTGGGGCGTATAACGGAAGTAGTTCAGCACCTCCTCCGTGCGGACGCTGTCCGCGGGTACCTGTTCGCCGCGGAGAATCCTGGCACGGACCTGGGCATAGGAGGAGGTGTCCACATCAGCAGCGAAGGTGGAAAGCGGATTGGTCCGGGTGGACTGGAAGCCGCTGTCCTGAATCATCGCGTAGCTGTCGCGGCTGAAGTCTGGCATCGCCTCCATCGCCAGGCCGGCCGCAGGCACCGCATATGGCATGGACGTGGTCATGGGCATGGCGTAGAGGGCGGGGGCGTATGCCTCGATGTCCTCCTCAAACACTTCCTCCACATCCAGGACCGAGGCATCGTCGGTATTCCATTCGCGCCTCGCGCTTTCAGAGAACAGCACGCGCTGGGTGGTCGGGTCAGCGATGCCGGTCACCAGCAGGCTGTTGAGCGCCTGAAAACGCGACACGGCCTGCTCGGTGCCTTCGCCGTACACGCCGTCCGTTTCGGTGGCCGTGTAGCCAAGTTCTGCCAGCCTCGCCTGCAAGGCGCTGACAGCCTCGCCGCTGTCCCCGCGCTGCAGCAGGATATAAGCCTCATCGCCGAGGACCAGGGTCATGCCGCCCAGGGCCAGGCACAGGGTCAGCAGGATGCACATGATCTTTTTCATACGTTACCGCCTTTCTGCCGGACGGTGCCGGCCTGTGTTCATTATCTCAGACGGGAGCGGAGAAAAAAAGTTCCGCGAAAAAATCATTTTGTTTTGACGTTGTCGTTTCCGAGCCTTGCCCGCAGCGCCTGCAGGAGGGCGGGCGAGCCGTCGGTCCACAGTGCTTCCGGCGCGCGGCAGGTGACGCCGGTTTCCGGATCGTTGACGTAGACGGCGACGTCGCCATGGTACTGACTGAGCAGCGGCGTGAGGGACTGCCACTCGGCGGAACGCGCGCGCAGGTACAGCTTGTGCGGGCGGTCGGCGGTTTTGAGCAGCGGCTCTGCGGACATGACGATCAGCTTGGGCGCTTCGCCCTCGCGCAGGGAAAGCCGGCCGCTCAGGATGACCGGCTGGTCCACGCGCAGCAGCCCCTGGCAGAGCTGAAAGACGCGGGGAAAGACGAGGCACTCGATCTGGCCGGTCATGTCCTCCAGGGTCAGATAGGCCATCGTGTCGCCCTTTTTGGTGGACTTCACGTCCGCCTGCGTCAGCAACCCGCCCATGCGGATGTGCTGACCGTCCGCGTTCAGGCTGCCGTCGTCCCCGACCAGCTCTGCGATCGAGGCGGTACTGTCCGGCAGCGCGCGGAGCGCGGCGCGGTACGCGGCCAGCGGGTGTCCGCTCAGGTAAACGCCGGTGACCTCGCGCTCCTGGCGGAGCCGGTCCTCATCGCTGATGGGAAACGCCTGAGGATAGTCCTCTTTCTGGGCGGCGGCGTCAATGCCAAAGCCGCCGTCGAACAGCGACAATTGCCCGGTGGACTGACGCTTGCGCTGGCGCGCGCCCGCGTCGAGCAGCCCCTCGTATCCGGCGAGCAGGCGCGCGCGGTTGACGCCGCAATAGTCGAAACAGCCTGCCTTGATCAGGCTTTCGAGGGCGCGCTTGTTCATGTCCCCGCCGGCCATGCGGCGACAGAAGTCGAACAGGTCCGGGAAGGGCCCATTTTCCTCCCGGTCGCGGACGCACTCCTCCACGCAGCGCTGTCCGACGTTTTTGATGCCGTTCAGGCCGAAGCGCACGGAGGCGCGGCCTTCGTCGTCCCGTTCAACGCTGAAGCGCACCTGCGAACGGTTGATATCCGGCGGGAGCACGGGAATCTTCCGGTCGCGGCAGGTCTGGATATACGTATTGATCTTGATTGGCTGGCCGACGACGGAATTCATCATGGCGGCCATGAACTCGGCGGGGTAGTGCCGTTTGAGCCATCCCGTCCGGACGGCGATGACGCCGTAAGCGGCGGCGTGCGACTTGTTGAAGGCGTAGGACGCGAAGGCAGTCATCTCGTCAAAGATCTTTTCGGCGACCTCTGCGGGCACGCCTCGGCTGACCGCCCCCGGCACGCCCTCGTTTGCGTCGCCGTAGACAAAGAACTGCCGCTCCTTTGCCATCACGTCGTGCTTTTTTTTGGCCATCGCGCGGCGCACCAGGTCGCTGCGGCCATAGGAATAGCCGGCCAGGTCGCGCACGATCTGCATGACCTGCTCCTGGTAGACCATGCACCCGTAGGTGACGGACAGAATCGGCTCGAGCAGGGGGGAGGCGTAGCGCACGCTCGACGGGTCCTGCTTGCCTTGAATATAGCGTGGGATGGACTCCATCGGGCCCGGGCGGTAGAGGGAGATCGCGGCGATGATGTCCTCGAAATTCCGGGGCTGCATGGCGGTAAGAAAGCTGCGCATGCCCGCGCCCTCCAGCTGGAAGACGCCGTCGGTATCCCCGGACGAGATCATGGCGTACACCTCGGGGTCGTCCAGCGGGATCTGCTCCGGCGTCATGTCGACGCCGCTCTGGCGCATCAGATCCAGCGTGTCACGGATGACGGTCAGCGTGCGCAGGCCCAGGAAGTCCATTTTCAGCAGGCCGAGCTTTTCAATGATCCCCATGGGGAACTGCGTGGTCACGACGCCGTCGTTGGTCTGCAGGGGGATGTATTCGGTGACCGGACGGTTGGTGATCAGCACGCCGGCAGCGTGTGTGCTGGCGTGGCGGGGCATGCCCTCCACCTGCTGCGCCATGTGGTACAGGCGGGCGACGCGGGGATCCGTTTCGACCATGCGCTTCAGGTCATTGCTCTGCTCGAGCGCGGCGGACAGCGTCATGCCCAGGTCGGTGGGGATCGCCTTGGCGACGGCGTCTGTCTCCTGGTAGCTGTAGCCGAGCACGCGGCCGACGTCGCGCACCGCGGCGCGCGCCGCCATGGTGCCGAAGGTGATGATCTGGCTGACGTGGTCGTGTCCGTATCGCCGCGCGACGTAATCGATGACCTCCTGGCGCCGCTCATAGCAGAAATCAACGTCGATATCGGGCATCGTCACGCGCTCGGGGTTCAGGAAGCGCTCGAACAGCAGCTGGTACTTCAGCGGGTCGAGCTGAGTGATGTTCAGGCAGTAGGCGACGATGCTGCCCGCGCCGCTGCCGCGCCCCGGGCCGACCATGATGCCGTGCTCCCGCGCGTAGCGGATGAAGTCCCACACGATCAGGAAGTAATCCACATAGCCCATCTGGATGATGACGGACAGCTCGTATTCGAGGCGCTCGCGCGCGTCCTGCCGGTCGGCGGGGTAGCGCGCGGCGAGGCCCTCCTGGCACAGACGCCGCAGCATTTGCTCGGCCGTCTCGGCAGGGGCGACGGGGTAGCGCGGCAGGTGGATGGTGCGGAAATCGAAGTTCACCTGACAGCGCTTCGCAATCTCCTCCGTGCGTTCGACCGCTTCCGGGAAGGCGGGAAACAGCGCGCGCATCTCCGCCTCGGATTTGACGTAGAGCTGATCGGTCTGCAGGCGCATCCGCTTGTCGTCCTCCAGCGTTTTGCCGGTCTGGATGCACATCAGCACTTCCTGCGCCTCCGCGTCCTCGCGCGTCAGGTAGTGGCAGTCGTTGGTGACGACGAGCGGGACGCCTGTTTCTTCCGCGACGCGCACCAGGCGGGGGAGGACGGTCTTTTCATCCGGCAGGCCGTGGTCCATGAGCTCGATATAAAAATGCTCAGGACCCATGATGCCGCTCATGCGCCGGACAAAGTCGCGCGCCTCCTGATACCGTCCGTCCAGCAGCGCGCGGCTCAGGTCTCCGGACAGGCAGGCCGACAGCGCGATCAGCCCTTCGTGGTGCTCGGCGAGCAGCCGCTCATCGATGCGAGGGCGGTAGTAAAAGCCCTCCGTGAAGGCCAGGCTATCCAGCAGGCACAGGTTATGGTACCCGGTGTCGTTTTCGCACAGCAGGATGAGGTGCGTCATTTCACGGCGCTGCGCATGCATGTCCTCGGTCAGGTACATTTCACAGCCGATCACCGGGTGCAGTCCGGCGTCCTTCATGGCGGACCAGAATTCCACCGCGCCGTACAGGACGCCGTGGTCGGTGATGGCGCAGGCGTCCTGCCCCAGCGCTTTCAGGCGCGGGATCAGCTGTTTGATGCGGCACGCGCCGTCCAGCAGGCTGTATTCGGTATGCAAATGCAGATGAGCGAACGCCATATCGGCCTCCAATAAAACGGGCCGCCGCAGATGATATGCGGCGGCCCCTTCAGGCTAACTTTGTATTAGACAGGATCGGCGCGCGATCAGTAGGCGCCGCCCATGCTGAGCGCCTGGTTGAGCACGTTGTTCAGCAACTGGTCGAGCATTTCGCCGGTGATCCAGTTGATGTTTTCGGCATCCTTCAGCAGGGAGAACGCCTGCTTTTCGGACTGCTGCAGCTGGGCGAGGAGGATGTTCTCGCCATTGACAGTCTCGGTGCACTGCAGATATTCCGCGCCTTCGTTGTCATAGATCGCGTATTCCACTTCGACCGGCATGGTCTCGCCGTTCATGGTGAGGTCGGCATGCATCAGCATGTGATCGGCGTCGTTTTCAGCGATGCGGGCGACCAGTTGCATTGTTCCCCCCGCGAGGCGGGCGGTCAGAACCTCGTTGGCATACTGGATGTACACCATTTCCTGACCCTGTACGTAGACACAGAAGGTCTGATCCGCGTACTGCATGCGCAGGGTTTCCTGACCGCCGACATTGGCAACTATCAGGGCGCTGACAGGCATACCGAAATCGTTCATTTCGAGAGCGATATCAGAAGACCCGACTTCCTCGCCGTTCTGATAGATGGTCTGATGCTGGGTGATCTTGGTGGGCATCTCGGACCAGAAGGAATTCTTTTCCTGAAGCTGGGTGCCTTCGATGCGGTACTCCTCCTCACCGTTGGACGCGGCGAAAGTGTAATTGAGGGTCATGGCGCGTTCAGCCGTCTGGCCGTTGACGTCCGCCGTCATCTTGACCGTTTCGGTCGGAGCGATGGCGTAATTGAAGGTGAATTCGCCGGTTTCGGAATTGATGGTCAGGGTCGCTTCCTCAGTTTTCATGATGGCGACGACCTGATCGCGCACGGACTGCCAGCCCTGCTGCAGTTCCGCGATGTCGAATTCAGGGTTGTACAGCGCGGCGTAGCGGCTGATGATGTCGGTCACGTTCTCATTGGCCAGGAGGGTGTCGATCGCCTGCGCCGTGGCCTCGGCAAACGCTTCGCTGTCCATGGTCAGGGTGATGACCTTGCCGTCCTCGCTGACGGTCTGCTTCATCGTGTTGAGGAGCGGGGTGACGGCGCCGGCGAGCGCCTCGATCAGGGTCTGGGCGTCGGCCACGACCTGGTTAGGATCGATGCCGAGCGCGGCGCCCTGCTCAGCGGCCAGGCCCGTCAGCTTTTCGGGCAGCTGCTGGATGAAATTCTGGATGGTGGCCAGTTCAATGGCCATCACGCCATTCTGCGTATCCAGATAGAACGCGGTGCCATCGAACTGCGCCGTACCAATGACCTGGCTGTTCTGGCCGAGCATCAGGTTGACAGCGCCGGCATCGTTTGCGCCGAGCAGCGCCTGGTAGCTGTCCTCGCCCTGCTGCGCAGTGAGATAGAGGTCGCTCTGCTGCAGGTTGAGGGAGCTCAGGAACGCGACCAGATGCTCCTGAAAATTGGAATACTGAGGTTCGGCTGCTTCCGCCGCTTCGCCCAGGGCAGCCGCGCTCATGGAGAGCGTCAGGCACAGCGCCATCAGCAACGCCAAAATCTTTCTCATAGTGGGATCCTTTCCGCCCATACAGGGCTCTTTAATTCGGACGGCATGTCCTTGGATACAAATTATAGCATATCACAAAAAAATTGGCAAGGAGAAGATTCATATTGTTACACAAGGATTATTCCACTCCCCGAAGCGCGGCCAGGGCGACGTGGGGGCTGACAATGTCCAGGTAGCGCGAGAGCGTGTCGCGGTCCGGCGCGTGCAGGCCGTCGAAGGGGACGGTGTCCCGGTCGGTGAACGACTGCAGGAAGTAGCGCTTCGCGCCGTGAATCCATGCGGCGATCTCCTCGAAGTCCGCGGCGGTGTGCAGCTCGTCGACGACCGTGGTGCGGAATTCGTAATCGACGCCTGACGACATCAGCAGCCGGACGCTGCGGCGGATGGGCGCGAGGTCGATGTGCTCCAGCCCGGCGGCGAGGGCGTAGCGCGTGGGACCGGACTTGATATCCATCGCGACGTAATCCGCCAGCCCGTCCTGCAGGATTTCCGCCAGGCGGTCGGGGTACGCGCCGTTGGTGTCCAGCTTGACCGGATAGCCCAGCGCGCGGATCGCGCGAAGGAACGCCGGCAGGTCGGGATGCAGGCAGGGCTCGCCCCCGGTGACGGCGACGCCGTCCAGCTTTCCGGCGCGCTGCCTGAGGAAGGCGAACAGCTCATCTTCCGTCATCGCGGGCGGCGCCTGTCCGCTGACCAGCTCATAATTGTGGCAGTACGGGCAGCGCAGGTTGCAGCCGCCGGTGAAGACGGTACACGCGACGCGTCCGGGAAAGTCCAGGAGCGTCATTTTCTGAAGGCCGTAGATGCGCATGAGGGAACCTCCGTATTTGCGGTTGGGGGATTACAGCGCGGCGAGGATGTGCAGGTTGCGCAGTCCGGCGTCGCGGATGCCGTCCTGAATGGAATAGGCGTGCTTTTCCAGGTCGCCGCAGGTCGCCTGCGTCAGGCGCTGCGCCGTCAGCTCGTCGATCACGTCGGCGGCGATGCCCTCCATGACGTCCTGCTTCTCATCGCCGCGGCCGTCGTCCTGGTCGGTGCTGATCAGGTATTCCAGCAGCTCAGCCAGCAGGCTGAGCCTGGGCAGCGCGCGCATGGCGCGGAAGCACCACTTGTAGTAGGGCATGTACACGTCGTTGAGCAGGAAAACGGTCTGCATGGCGCTTTCGGCAAAGCGGATCGCCGCAAGCTGCGCGGCGCCGGTTTCGCCGTGGGCCAGGCAGCGCCGGTAATTGTACTGCCCGGACTGCGCCATCATCAGCACGTGCGCCGCCAGCTTTTTGCGGCGGACGTCCTCGGGCGGCCGGGCGACCGCGTCACGGATGCGGGTCACCTCCCCGTACGGATCGTCGAAGATTTCCCCGTTCACGGCCTCGCTGAGCGCGCTGTCGGGCAGGCGCAGCCAGTCCATCAGGCTGAGCGCGCCGTCCGGCGCGCCGATCCGGTCCCGGAAAAAGTCCGCCGTGCGCAGGACGCCGCGCCGCGCGCCGCCGGTGGGCGTCGCCAGCGCGCGTGTGACGCCGTCCATGCTGCGCGGCAGACGCGCGTATGCGCGCTCCAGCTGAAACGCGTCGGCGCGGCTGACCACGGATTCGTCGGGCAGGAACAGGCAGAACCCCGGCTCAAAATCGTGATCGCGCGAGACCTCATCGTCAAAACCGAAGCATTCCGAGCCGCTCCCGGCCAGGCCTGCGGCCAGCAGCGGACACAGCGCAGGAAACTGCGACTGGAGCATCGGTCGGCCGTATTGCTCATAATATGCACGGGCAAGCTCAAGTCCCTTCATGATATGCCTCCGACCATCCGTTCAGGGTCTGCGACGTCAGAAAGTAGCCGTAACGCTCAAACGTCGGCGCGCAGAAACGGCACACCTCCGCAAAATATCCGTCCCTCCGCAGGCCGGGCGTCCGCAGGAGGCGTTCGGCCTCGTCCAGCAGCGCCCAGATGCGCTTTTCGGCGGCCTCGGTGCCGTAGCGGTATTCCAGCGTATTCGCCATATTCAGGCACGTTTCGGCGCGCTCCGGTTCGCCGCCGGGTACCCGCTCCATGCAGGAAAGCGCCTGTGAGTAGGCGGCCATGGCTTCGTCCCAGCGCCTGAGCGCGGTCAGCGTCAGGCCCATGTTGTTATACAGTCCGCCCAGCAGCGAGGGATCGGTGTCCGGCCGGGCCTCGTACACAGCCCTGGCGCGTTCGAACATCCGGAGCGATTCGTCATACGCCCCGAACACATAGCGCGCGGTGGCGATGTTGACATAGGTGGTCCCGGCGACGGTGCTCGTCTCCAGGTCCAGGGCGGTCAGCAGCTTCAGCGCGTCCGCAGCGTATCGCAGCGCGTCGGATTCCCGGTCCGTTTTGCGGCTCAGACCGATCAGCTCGTTGAGCACGGTCAGCTCGCCGCGGCGGTCGCCGAGCGCGCGCGCCTCGTCCAGCCAGTAGACCAGCAGCCGTCCGGCGCCGGCCATGTCCCGGCGGCCCAGGTATTCGTTCGTTTTGTCGATGACGCGCTGCGTCGGGATGGTCCCCCGGGACGGCGCGGTCGCCTGAAAAGCTGTATCATCCATCATGCTGCTCCTGTTTGAGATTGAAAGTCGGCCGGAGGATTTGCGTATCCGGCCGCGATATGGTATAATCGCGGGGAATCAGGCTTCGGGAGGGAGAGGGACGATGGCGCAGTTTGTGGATCGTGCCCCGCTGACGGCGAGGGCAGGCAATGGGGGCAACGGATGTGTGTCCTTCCATCGTGAAAAATTCGTGCAGAACGGCGGGCCGGATGGCGGCGACGGCGGCCGCGGGGGAGACGTGGTGCTGCTCGCCGACCCCAACATGCACACGCTGCTGGACTTCCGTTTCCGCTCCAGGTACGAGGCGGAAAACGGCGGCAACGGCGGTCCGGGCCGCATGACCGGCAAGCGTGGGGAGAACCTGGTCATCAAGGTGCCGGTGGGCACAGTGGTGCGCGACAGGGCCACGGACGCGCTGGTCGCGGACATGTATGAAGCGGGCCGGGAGAAGGTATTGCTCAGCGGTGGGCGCGGCGGCTGGGGCAACGCGCGGTTCGCCACGCCGACGCGGCAGGCGCCGAACTTCGCCAAGCCGGGCCTGAAGACGGAAAAGCGCGAGTTTGTGCTGGAGCTGAAGTCCATCGCGGACGTCGGCCTGGTGGGGTACCCGAACGTGGGCAAGAGCACCATTCTGTCCGTGGTGACGGCGGCGCGGCCGAAGATCGCCAATTACCATTTTACCACGCTGACGCCCAACCTGGGCCTGGTGCGCCAGGCGGGCACGGATTTTGTGATGGCGGACATCCCCGGCATCATCGAGGGCGCGAGTGACGGCGCGGGACTGGGCCTGGCCTTCCTGCGGCATATCGAGCGCACGCGCCTGCTGCTGCATGTGATCGATATGTCCGGCAGCGAGGGCAGGGACCCGTGGGAGGACTATGAGCACATCAACCGCGAACTGCAGGCCTACGGCGAGCTGAAATCCCGGCCGCAGATCATTGTCGCGAACAAGATGGACCTGCCGGAGGCGCAGGTACAGCTCGACCGGTTCACAGCGCGCCTGAACGGCGAAGCGCCGGTGTACGCGGTCAGCGCGGCCACGAAGCGCGGCTTTCAGGAGCTGATGAACGCGGTGGTCCGGCGGCTGTCCGAGCTGCCCCCGCCCGCGCCGTTCGAGGAGACGGAACTGCCCCAGGCCCTGCCCGGCGAAGTGGGCAAGTTCGAGGTCAGCCGGCACGACGGCGTGTTCGAGGTCAGCGGGCCGGCCATCACCCACCTGATTGACAGCGTCAATTTCGAGGACGAGGAGAGCATGAACTGGTTCCACCACACGCTGCGCTCCGCGGGCATCATTGACGCGCTGCGCGAGGCCGGCGCCCGGGAGGGCAGCACGGTCCGCATGGACGACATGGAGTTTGACTTTATCGACTGACAAGGAGAAAACGTATGACAGGGAAACAGCGCGCGTACCTGCGCGCCATGTGCAATACGCTGCCGGCCATTCTGCTGATCGGCAAAGAGGGCGTGACGGATACGCTGGTGGCCAGCGTGTCGGAGGCGCTGGAGGCGCGGGAACTGATCAAAATGGGGGTGCAGCGCGGCGCGCCAATGACTGCGCGGGAAGCCTGCGAGGCGGTATGCGCCAGGACCGGCGCGGAGCCGGTGCAGTGCATCGGAAACAAGTTCTGCGTCTACAAGCCCCGCGAGGAAAACCCGGAGATCGTTCTGCCCAGGGCGTAGCCGTCACCCGGCCTTCGCCTCAGGTCTCCTCGGGCGTCAGCACCTCGTAGGTCAGCACGCCGCCGCCCGCCTTGAGGATGCGCATCAGGCTGGCTTGGTCGAGCGCGGCGGTGACGGACGCGCATTCCTGCTCGTAGCTGGTCGTCACGTTCTGGCCGGCCTCGTGGATCAGGTTTAGCAGCTGCATCGCGCTGTAGGGGATCTCAAAGCGCACCTGCGCGCGCCGCTGGTCCAGCCGGCGGCCGATCTCCTCACGCAGGGCGTCCACGCCCTCGCCGTTCAGCGCGCTGATATGGACTGCGTCCGGGAATGCGGCCAGGTTTTCCGGCAGGGCGCAGTCGCATTTGTTGAGCACCTCTACGCATGGCGCGCTGCCCGCGCCGAGGCGCTCGAGGGTCTCCTGGACCACCGCGCGCTGCGCTGCCGCGTCCGGATTGGACGCGTCCGACACGATCAGCAGCAGGTCCGCCTCCGCCGCCTCCTCCAGCGTGGACTGGAAGGCCTCGATCAGCTCCGTGGGCAGGTGTGAGATGAAACCGACCGTGTCGGACAGCAGGAACGCCGCGCCGCTATTCGGCGAGATGCGGCGGGTCGTGGCGTCCAGCGTGGCGAACAGCTGGTTTTCCACAAATACATCCGCGCCGGACATCGCGTTGAACAGCGTGGATTTTCCGGCGTTGGTATAGCCGACGAGCGCCGCTGTGGGAATTTCATTCCTGCCGCGGCGCTTTTTCTGCAGGTCGCGCTGCTTTTTGAGCGCCTCGAGCTGTTCGGTCAACTGTGCGCGCCGGCGCCGGATGGCGCGGCGGTCCATTTCCAGCTTGGATTCTCCGGGTCCGCGCGTGCCGATGCCGCCGCCAAGCCTGGACAGGGAAAGCCCGTAGCCGATCAGGTGGCTTGCCTGGTAGCTGAGCTGGGCGAGGGAGACCTGCAGCTGGCCCTCCCGCGTACGCGCCCTCTGGGCAAAGATATCCAGGATCAGAGCGGTGCGGTCAATGGTGCGGACACCGGTCTGGGTCTCTATCAGGTGCAGCTGCGCCCCGCTCAGCTCGTCTTCGGCGATGATCAGGTCCGCATTGAGCGTCTGGGCGGTCAGCGCGATCTCGCGGAGCTTCCCCGCGCCGACGTAGCTGGCGCTGTCCGGCTTCGGGCGGCGCTGCAGCACGCGGCCGACGGGAAGCGCGCCCGCGGTGCGCGCCAGCGCGTCGAGCTCCTCAAAGGCGCGGTCGTCGCGGATGGACACCAGCAGCGCGCGCTCGGGCTGTTCTGCGGCAGGCGCGGGGAGGCCGCGCAGGGCGGCATCCGCTTCCTCAATGCGCTGCATCCAGCGGCAGCGGGACAGACGAGACAGCGGCACGATGTCGGTCTGCTCGACCGCGGGCACGCCGTTTTCCCAGCCGTGGAGAAAGGCGGCGCTGACGCCGGTGACCTGGCCCAGCGGGGAGACGCCGAGCGCGCAGATCGCGTCCAGGCGCAGGGAGGCGAGCGCGGTCAGGTCCAGCGCGGAGAGCTGCGCCGTTCCGGAGGGGTGCGTATGGATGACCCGCACCCTGGACAGCGCGCGCTCGTCCCGGCGCAGGCGGTATTCCGGCAGGTCCACGGTGTCGGTGTCGCCGATCACGATATCCAGGATCTCGCCCCCGCGGCTCAGGTAGACCGCGAGCTCGCGGTTGATGCGCGCGGAGGCGTCCGCCAGCGCCAGCGCCAGGTCCTCCGTCAGAAAGGTGTCCGCGTCAAACTCGGACAGGTACAGCGCCTGCAGGCGCTTGAGCTCCGTCTGGCGGATGCCCTCGGTATGGCCGTGAATCTCAAACATGTCGGTTCTCCCGCATTGCGTGGACGGTTTGAATGATGATCTGCGCCGCGTCGCGGACGTCCTGCTCGGTGGTGCCACGGCCCAGCGTCAGGCGCAGGGGACCGCGCACACGCGCCGTGTCCAGGCCGATGGCCTTCAGTACGTGGCTTTCCGTCGGCGAGCCAGCTGTGCACGCGGAGCCGGCGGACGCTTCCACGCCGTTCAGGTCGAGCAGCGGGATCAGCGCGCGGCTTTCGATGTCCGGCAGGGTCAGGTGCGCGTTGCCGGGCAGGCGCGCCTCCGGGTCGCCCGTGAGCTGAAGCCCGGGGACACCGTCCATCAGCAGCCCGCACAGCAGCGCCCGCAAGGAAGTCAGCCGGGCGGCCTCCTGCTCTCGCAGGCGCCCGGCTGCCTCGAGGGCCGCCGCCAGTCCGACCGCGCCGATGACGTTTTCTGTGGACGCGCGCAGGCCGCGCTCCTGCTCGCCGCCGTGTATGAGCGGCTCCAGGCCGACGCCGCGGCGCAGGTAGAGCAGGCCAACGCCCTTCGGCCCGTAAAACTTGTGCGCGGACATGGACGCGAGGTCGACACCGGCCTCATGCAGGCGGACCGGCAGGATGCCGGCGGCCTGGACCGCGTCCGTATGGAAGGGAACGCCTGCCTCGCGAGCGACCCGGGCGATGTCCGCGACCGGCTGGATCGTGCCGATTTCGTTGTTCGCCCACATCACGGACACGAGCGCGGTATTGGGCGTGAGGGCTTCGCGGACCGCTTCGGGGGAGATCTGCCCCCGCGCGTCGGGTGTGAGCAGGGTCACGGGGTGTCCGCACCGCTCCAGGAAGCGGCAGGTGTTCAGCACGGCCGGGTGCTCGATGGCGGTCGTCAGCAGGCGGCTGCCCAATCCGGCGCGGAATGCGCGGCCCTTGAGCGCCCAGTTGTCGCTTTCGCTTCCGCCGGAGGTGAAGTAGATTTCGTCTGGCGCGGCGTCCAGGAGGCGCGCGGTCGTTTCGCGCGCCTCCTCCAAAAGCCGGCGCGCGCGGCGCGCGGAGGCGTAAACGCCCGAAGCGTTCGCGTTCGCGGTTTCTGCGCACGCATTCATGGCGTCCCGCGCTTCGGCGCAAAGCGGCGTCGTGGCGGCGTAATCCAGGTAAATACGTTGTCTGTTCATCGTGATGACTGCACCTTGATCCGGCGCTCAATTGGACGCAAAGCTGTTGACGACGCGGGTGACAACCCCGTCGGTGAGGTAATAGCTGAGGACGATCGTGGCGTCGTATTCCGTGTCCACATAGGTATAGTCGATGCGCTTCTGTCCGTTGCTCAGCAGGTTGATCTTGCCGTAGCAGCGCTCTTTGCTGTCGTAGTACAGGCTGCGGCTGCCGTCCTGGTTGTTCTTCTGTCCCATGTCGCGGAACTGTTGGGTAACATCGCTTTCGCTCATGCCGATCTTGGTGTTGCGCGGCATTTTCATGGACGTGGAGGTGGTATCGATATAGTACAGCAGGACGCCGCTTTCGCCGGGATAGAAGCGCGCCTCTCCCCAGGGATAGGTCAGGCGGGACAGCGTGCCGCGCAGGGCAGAGTCGGTGATGGTTTCCTCCTTGAGCGGCTGGCCGAAGCGGCTGACGAACTGGTTGTAGGTGGTCTTCATCAGCTGCGCGCCCTCGATGGGGTCGTTGGTATAGCGGTAGTAGTTTTTGAAGGGAATATCGATCTGCAGCTCGACGGACATCTCGTTGGAGACCTTGCCGTAGCGGTTGACCGCGACCGCGCGGACCGTGACACGCCCGCCGGGCAGCAGGATGCCGTCCTCATCGTAGATGGGCGAGTTAATGGTCGGCGGGGTATTGTCGATGGTGTAATAGAAGGTCACGTTCGGGTCAGAGCCGACGTTGCGCAGGCGGATGCGCTGGCGCTGCGTGTATTTTTGAGGCGCTAAAGAGGCCTTCGGGGCGTCCGGTGAAGGGTAGGTGATGACGTACTTGGCGTTCAGCTCGTCGCTGACCAGCTCGGTGGATACGCAGACGGCGCGGACGGTCCATCCGCCTTCGGTCAGGTGAATCGGGCGCTCGTACAGGGTGCCGTCCTCGGGCAGCGTGCCCTCGTCCCCGAGCAGGTAATAGATGTCGTTGCCCTCGGGACTGACCAGCTCGATGTCCTTATCCTCCTTATATCGGCCCGCGCCGACCTTTTCAGACACGGTGGGCGCCTCAGGAATCAGCTCGAGGCGTTCGGTTTCAAACGAGCTCAGGCCGGTGTTTTCATAGGCGACCTTCAGGAACTGCGCGGCCTCCAGGTTGCGGCCCTGCGCGCGCATCAGGCGGATGATGTTCTGATAGGCGACTGGGTTCGTTTTGTCCAGCTGCTCGTACATCACGCGGTACAGGCGCTCCGCGTCAGCGGGACGCTCGGCGGCCTCGTAGGCCTCGCACAGCTGCTGCAGGCGCTCGTACAGGTCGTCGCGATTGGGCTCTTTGGCGTAGGCCTCCTCCTCGATCATGATGGCGCGCTCGATATATCCCTGGTCCATATACTCGGCGCCGATGTCCCACATGGCGGTCGCGTCCGCCTCGTAGCCGAGCCGCGCGAGGATCTTCTGCCCAGAATGGGTCAGCCGGAGAAAGACGTAGCCGCCCGCCACGGACAGAATGGCCAGCACAAGCAGAATGCTCAGGAGCAGGGCCCAGTTGATGTTGGTACGCTTGCGCGGGCGGTGGACGACGATCGTCTGCTGGCCCATCGCGGCGTGCTCGGCGCGATCGTGGTCATCCAGGCGCAGCGTGGGCTCCTCCACGGTCTGACGCACGGAGCCGGAGGCGCTTTCACCGGGCTGAACGCGCCCGCGCCCCTGGCGGATGGCGGCCGTGCCGCTGTTAAAATCGCGGATGGGCAGCATCGCGCCGCAGGCGTGGCAGATCAGCTCGCCTTCCGCCGCAACGGTGCCGCAGTGCTCGCAAACGTCGGTCATACCTTTTCTCCCTGCAGATCGTCCAGGTGGCGCATGGAGTCATACTCAGGGTCGCCTTCAAGGAATTTGCGCTTCGGCGCATCGCCGCCCAGGGCCTCGATGGCGCTTCGCAGCTCGATATACAGCAGATACCCGGTATCCCGGCTGAGCGCGGCGCGCTTGAGCGCGGGCAGCGCCGCGGGATCGCCGATCCGCGCCAGGACAGAGGCCAGGTAGATGCGCAGCGGCGCCTGCTCCTCAAACAGGCGGATGGCGCTGCGGGCGATGCCGGCGCTGACAGGCGCGCGGGAGAGGATCGACAGAATGGCCATCTTTCCCTGCGGGGTCGCGGCATCGTAGCCGGATTCCAGCGCTTGTGCGATGTCCGGGGGCAGCGGCGATGCGCTTTCGAGGGTCTCGACGGCGTTCTCCGTCAGCTCATCCTGCCCGTCCCAGTGGACGATCCACTGCGCGAACAGAGGATACGCGACGGGCGAGTCAATTTCGCGCAGCAGCGAAATCAGATGCATCCGAAGCTCGTTGGAGCGACCGGGATCCCGGAGCATCGCCGCGATCGGCTCGGCCGCCGGTTCGCCCAGCTCCGCGATGCGGTTGAGCAGCATGTCCGGCACGCTGACGTCGGCGTCGACATAGGCGGCCAGCCATTGCACCAGCTCCGCCGGGTCAGAATAGCGGTCGAAAAACTCGCCGGGCTTCTGACCGCCGAGGAAGGGCTGGGGCGAGTCCAGGAATGTCTGGTACACCTCCGGCGCGTACGCCTCCATCTCGTCATACGTGCGGAAGCGCCCGAAATTCTTTTCATACCAGCGCTGCAGGTATTTCGAAAACTCGCTGTCAAAATCAGGCAATGAGAACGACATAGGACCTCCGAAATGAGTTCAATAGTTCACGCGGAAAGACACAGTGCAGCCGCTCAGGTGGGATCTTTCCGGAGACGATTCAGGAATCTTTTCATCCGCCGGATCCTCCGCAGGCCATGGCGCACGGGCCATAGCGCGGCGTTGCGCGGCAGGTCGTCAATGCCGCAGTCGCTCAGGATCAGGCGGTAAAAGGCATTGGGCCACAGGGCCTGCCAGTCGCACAGGCGGCGCTGCAGCGGCGGCAGGCGGTCCCAGAGCGGGCGAATATGCTGCGTCACCTCGGCATAGGTGACGGCGCCGCCCAGGCTGACGGTCAGGCCGTGGGCGAGGCGGATGAAATCGCGCGGCCCCGTGCGCGGTGGATCGGCCAGCAGCCGTTCGATCAGCGCGCGGTCTTCGTAGAAGCGGCAGGGCGGCATTATGCCATAGGGAATGGTGGCCCAGGCGGCGCGCGCGTCGCGGTCGTCCGGATCACGCGAGAGGATCGCGTTCAGGCAGCGGATAGCCGGACCGGTGTGTCCGGCGTTCAGCTGCATCGCGGCCATGACGAGGAGCAGGTCGTTGGATTCCGGCTCGTCCCTGAGACGCGCCTGCAGCGCGGTCAGCGCCTGATCCGGCGCGTTCAGGATGCGGGCTGCCGCGCCGACGACGCTCCACTCCTGCGCTGTATGCGCCAGGACCAGACATTGATCCAGCGCGCGCTGCGCCTCCTGAGGCCGGTGATCGGCATAGAGTGCCTGCGCCAGCAGCGCCCAGACGGACACCTGCTCGGGCAGCCGCAGGGAAGCGCGGGTCAGGTAACGCGCGGCCTGGTGCGGCGCGTGCCTGAAGAGGAGCAGCTCGCCCAGCAGCGCCTCCGCCTGGGGACAGACGCCGCGGCGGATCGCGCGGCGCAGGAGCACCTCCGCGTGAAGGGAGGAACGGGCTTCAATGCAGTCCAGCGCGCGCTCGTAGAGCGTTTCCGCGCGGCAGGAACGGCGGTACACGCCCGGCTCCGTCCACGGATAATCGCAGAGCAGGTCCTGCGCGTCGTCCGCCAGCGGCAGGTCGCGGCCCTTCTGCAGCGCCATCGCCAGCGCGCGCTCGCCCAGGTCCTCGTCGCCCTCCTGCAGGGCAGCCACGCCGAGCCAGTAATAGGCCTCCGGCAGGTCCGGCGTATTCGTGAGCAGGTTCAGGGCGGTGCGCCGGGCAGCGTAATAGCACCCCATCTGATAGTAATTCTCGGCCATCTTGAGCGCGATATCCTGCCGGTGCACCTGCTCGTACGCCTGACGGTAGAGCAGGCCCGCAGAGGTATGCTCGGCATTCGTGTGATGCCGCCTGGCGCGGGACATCCAGTAGGCGGCGGAACGCTCAAAGCGGACCAGGTTGTCGTGCGGCGCGGTCATGCGTTCTCCAGCAGCTTGCGGATCTCGTCTTCAGAAAAGACGCGAGCGGTCCGGCAGAAGTGGCAGGTCAGGGTCGCAAAGCCGTCGGTGCGGAGAATGTCCTCCAGCTCGTCGCGCCCGAGGGCAGCGAGGGCACGGGACATGCGCTCGCGCGAGCAGTCGCAGCGGTAGACGAGTGGCTCCCGCTTGACGATGACCGGCTTAAGCCCGTCAAACCACAGATCGACGAGCGTATCCAGCGCCTGATCGGCGAGCTCGCGGCTGATGTCGGCAAACAGCATGCTCCTGAGCTCCAGCTGGCTGAGCGTTTCCTCCGCGCAGCCGGGCAAGGTCTGCACCAGGATGCCGCCCGTGGAGAGCGGCTCGCCCTCGTACACGCGCGCGCCGAGGGCGACCAGGGACGGCACCTGCTCGGAGGCGGTGTAGTACTGCGCGAAGTCCTCGGCAATCTCGCCGGAGATCAGGTTCACCTGCCCGACGTAGGGGCGGTCCAGGCCGAGGTCCTTGACCACGGACATCCGGCCGTGCCGGCCGACCAGCGCGCCGACGTCCAGGTGGCCGTCCGCACGCGGCGGAACGTCCGCCTGCGGGTATTCAGCGGTGACCTTGACAGCGTTTTGCATGCCAACGGCAGTCAGCTTGCCGACGGGGCCGTCGCCCGCGATGGTGACTGTGACGGAGTCCGTCGCGTTTTTCATCACGGCGGACAGCATCAGTGTGCCGCTCATCAGGCGAGAGAGCGCGGCGCAGGCGGTGTTGGAGGGGTGATGGATGCGCGCGGCGTCCCTGGACAGCTGGGTCGTGCGGCACAGCAGCGCGCGGGCCTGGCCGTCCATCAGGGTAATATGCAGCATTTCATCGGGCAGAAAAGGCTGGTTCATGACAGGGTTCCTTTCATTTCAGCGCGCTGATGTGCCAGCGCAGGTCATTGATGCCGGCGGGTTCCATGGTGCGGTCGCCATAGCAGCGGATGTCCCGGAAGCCGGCCTGCTGCAGCCAGTCTGTCAGCTCGTCCAGCGTATGGGCGCGCTGGCGCTGGTCCTCCTGGATCCGGGTATAAGTACCGTCGGCGTTTTGTGCAAAGATGTCCATATGGATGGAAAACAGCCGCCCGTCGCCGTCGCCCTGCCAGACGTACACCAGGTCCTCCTCACTCAGGGTGAAGA
This sequence comes from uncultured Clostridia bacterium, assembly GCA_946536315.1. Lineage (GTDB taxonomy): Bacteria > Bacillota > Clostridia > Christensenellales > Aristaeellaceae > UBA4246. The sequence continues at coordinate 40,835 of CAMNEH010000003.1, read as the reverse complement.
GGCGGTCGCCGAGGGTATCGAGCAGCTTGTGCGGCGTGGAAACGTCAAAGACGAGCGCGCCGCCGGATTTCAGCGCGGCGTAAGCGGCGGTCATGAAGGCCTGGACCTGCCGGGGCGTCGTCAGATAGTTGACGCCGTCGCAGGTGGCCAGCACGGCGTCCACGGGCCGCTGAACGGCCAGCGCCTGCATGTTTTGCCGGACAAAGGGAATGCGGACGCCCTGCGCCCGCGCCTTTGCCTGCGCGGCGTTCAGCATGTCCGGGCTCAGGTCGACGCCGGTCATCCGGTATCCCATGCGGGCGAGGGGGATGGTCAGACTGCCGGTGCCGCAGGCGCACTCCACGACGGCCGCGCCGGGCAGGACGCCGGAAACATCAAGGAGCCCGGCGTAATACCGGGCCCACTCTGCGTAGGGTACGTCGCGCATCAGACGGTCGTAAACCTGAGCAAAATCCGTGTACATGGCGCTCACGCAAACTCTTCCCGGGCGGGCGCGGGCGCAGGCTGCGCTTCGTCCTCTTCGTCCTCGTCGGTATCCTCGGACAGGCCGCGGTTGACCTTCACGCCATCGATGTGGGAATTGATGTAGCGGTCAAAGACAGAGTTGGTAAAACTGGCGAAGACGAAGCGGGTCAGCGCGACGCCGACAACCAGGTAATAGGCGCCCAGCACCAGCAGCGCGTACATGCCGACCGAGGTAAAGAACAGCAGCAGCCCGCAAATAATGACCGGGGCCATAGTGACCAGGCGGATGCCCACTGTGTGCGGCAGGCGGCCGATCGAGAGCATCACGCCGTTCTTGAGCAGCTGGCAGAAGGTCATCTTATAGCTGACCATCAGCGGATAGAAGAAGACCAGCGCAAGCCACCATACCAGCCCGAGCACGATGACCAGGATCTGCGGAAGCATGAAGAAAAGGCTGTTCTGCGCCATGTCGCCGTAGAAATTCCAGCACACGTACATGATGATGGGAATGACCGAGGTGATCGCGGAAATGCCGAGGCCCTGCTTCCAGTTATCCTTGACGGCGTCCTTGAAGTCGCTCCAGATGAAGGCGTGCTCGTCGCGTGCCCAGTTGCGGCAGACGTATGCAAGGCCCGCCTCGACCGGACCGGTGACCAGCAGGGACGGGATCAGGAAGACCAGCATGCTCCAGAAAAACGCCTGCGTCATATCGCGCGTGTACTGCGCAAGGTTGAACACGTTCGCCTCGGTATACCGCGCGTACACCTCCAGCAGCGCCGGCGAGTAGATCTCCTCGGACAGCTCGGCGCCGGTGGCCAGCGCGTCCTGGTAGCTGATCGCGCTCGACCAGCTGGTGATCAGGTTGAGCACGTTGATCAGCACCACCAGCAGGTAGGGCAGGAAAGCGATGATGGTCATCAGGTTAAGCCGGCACAGCGCGGAAAAGCGCACGCGCAGCATCGCCCAGAACAGCTCCCAGCGGTTTTTCGGCAGGTCGTCGGGGGTGAAATCGCCCTTCCCGCTCTTCCCGTAGAAGTAACTGTTCATCATTCGTCCAAACATAGTCGGCCTCGCAATCGAAAGATTTATTAAATGCGCTTGGCGAGGATATCCGGGTTCGCCGCGAACAGGATAGCGGTTTCTCGGGTGATCGTCTTTTCGCGCACCAGGCGGGCCAGCTCGCTGTCCATGGAGAGCATGGTTTTGTCGCTGCCGCCGTAAATGACATTGTCGATCTGGTGGGTGCGGCCGTCGCGGATCATGTTCTGGATGGCCGCGTTCACGGTCATGACCTCGAACACGGGGGTACGCCCGCCGTTTACTGTGGGCACCAGGCGCTGGGATACGACGGCCTTCAGCACCATGGACAGCTGGACACGGATCTGCGCCTGCTGCTCAGCGGAGAAGGTGTCAATGATACGGTCCACCGTCTTGGCCGCGCCGATGGTGTGCAGCGAACTGAGCAGCAAGTGCCCGGTCTCGGCGGCCGTGATCGCGGTGCGGATGGTGTCCAGGTCGCGCATTTCGCCCAGCATGATGACGTCCGGCGCCTGGCGCAGCGCGGCGCGCAGCGCGCGGGAGAAGGTGGCCGCGTCGTTGGGCACCTCGCGCTGAGAGACCAGCGACTGCTTGTGCCGATGCAGGTATTCGATCGGGTCTTCGATGGTCACGATGTGCGCGTGGCGCTCGGAATTGATGCGGTCCAGTATACAGGCCAGCGTGGTGGATTTGCCGCTGCCGGCGGGTCCGGTCACCAGAATCATGCCGCTGCGCATGGCGGCCAAGTCCATGACGAGCTGCGGGATATGCATGCTCTTCGGGTCGGGCAGCTCAAAATTGACGATACGGCAGATCGCGGCCGTCGTGCCGCGCTGGCGGTAGGCGTTGCAGCGGAAACGGCTGACGTTCAGGATGGCGAAGGAGAAGTCGTCGTCGCCCTCCCTGTACAGCAGCTGAAAGTCGCGGTGCGCGAGCTCGTACATGCTCTGTACCAGTTTTTCGGAGTTATCGGGACTCAGCCGGTCGCCGATGGGCTTCATCTGGCTGGCGACCTTTACGGTCACCGGCGCGCCGGGCACGATAAAGATGTCTGAGCCGCCCCACTGGACGGCCTGCTGCAGCAGTTCGATCAGTTCCATGAGCTGTCCTCCGTTTCCGCGGTCAGGCTGTGGGTGACCCAGGACGCGCGCTGGATGTCGTTCAGGCCGTGCAGCCTGAGCCGGCAGCGGATGGTGCGGCTGCCGTCGGTGACGGAAAAGGCGAGCGTGTCCCCGTCCAGCGTGACGCCGTCGGGCAGTGCCGCCGCCACGGCTTCAAGATAAGCGTCCTGTGTGTCGGCGCCTTGGCGGCATTGAGTCAATATTTCGTCAATGTCCGCCCGCCGTTTCTCGGCCTGGCTGCTCAGGCGGTACTGGGCCTCGATCACCTGTGCGCTGCGCTGGCTCAGGTGGAGGTCGTTCTGCGCAGAAAGCAGTGCGAGCATCCCGAGCACCGTCATGCTGAGGACCACGAAGATCAGGATCAGCGAGGACGCGCCGGGACCGAACGAGAGGGCGCTTGCGCGCTTTTTCATGGTGCTACCTCCTCATACCGCGCGTGATCAAGCGTGATCAGCGCTTCGTTCTCCCCATTGAGCACGCTGACCTCAAAGCGGCGCAGCACGCCCGACGCGGTCGGCTCGTCGCGCAGGGTCACGCGCGCGCTCAGGCCGTCCCGGTCCTGCGCGCGCAGCCAGGTCCCGTCCGCTGAGACGGAGAACCCGTTTTCAGCGAGCAGGGCGTCCGGGGCATCGGAAGCGTACAGCCGGTCGATCAGATCCTGCGCGGTATTCAGCGCCGCGATGGTCTGCCCGGACCGGTCGGACTGGCGTCCGGCGGCGGTGAACACCTGGAGCAGGGTCGTGGCCGCCAGCATGAAAAACATGATGACGATCAGCAGCTCCACCAGCAGCGCATTGCTGCGATTGCCTGATTTCATACCGTCTCCTTACAGCGCTGAGTACAGCGCGATGTTCATCTCGGTATCCTGCCCGTCCAGGGTCAGAACGACGTTCAGCAACCCTTCCCGGAGCGAAAGGCGCATCCCGTCCAGGGGACAGACCGTCTCGCCCTCGCCGGGCTCAAACTCGAGGTCGGCGCTGGCGAAACGCTCCAGCAGCGTGCCCTCGTGGCAGTAAATATAGGTGACGACGTCCTCGTCGTCGTAGGTCTGCTCAAAGACCAGCATGTCGGACCCGTCGTCCGCCTGCGCGATGCGGATGGTGCCGGTCTCGTCCGCGGCGCGCACCATGCTGCGCATATAGGCCGGGGCGATACGCCCGGCATTGTGCGCCGCCTGCGCCTGGGTGACGTTGCGGTAGGCGCGTGCGCCCAGCAGGACCATCACCGTGGAAAACACCGCGAACAGCCCTAACAGCAGGAACACGAAGACACCGGAGATGGAGTGCCCCTGGGCGGTCTTTCTGCCAGCCATTTATTCGCCCCCCTCTTCCGCTGCTTCTTCGCTGACCGGCTCTTCGGCTTCCTCGCCGGTCACGGCTTCGCCGGATGCTTCTTCGTCTGCCGGATCTTCGGCCTCTTCGCCGGCGATGTCCTCACCGTCGTCCACGGCCTCCTCATCCCAGACCTCGTCTTCTTCGTCCCAGCCGTCGTCCCCGGCGGACTGCGCCATGGGGTCGGTGGGCGGGGCGTAGCGGTCCTCGATGTAGATATCGGGGATCAGGTTGGAGGCAAAGGCGTCCAGGGTGACGGCGTAGCGGTCCTCGTCATATGCCAGCTGATAGTGCTCACGCAGGTATTCCACGCTGTCGGGATAAGCGCCCTCGACCGCGTAGCAGGTGATGGCGGCCTGACGGACCGCGTCGCGGACGATCACGGACTCCTCCCGGCTCTGAACGTTTTCCACACGGCCGAACACCGCCAGGGCTGCCGCGATCAGCGCGATAATCAGCAGGACCTTGATGATGTCGCGAATGCTCATTGAATGCCCCTTTCTGCCGGAACGGGCTTACAGGGTGGAGAGAATGCCGGCCATCGGCAGCATCACCGTCAGCAGCACCGCGCCGATGACGACGGCCAGCAGCGCGACCAGCGTCGGCTCGATGATGGAGACCAGGCGGGTAATGCTGTCCTCGACCTGCTCCTCATACAGCTGGGAAAGCTTGGCGAGCACCTGGTCCTCGTGGCCGGTGGCGGAGCCCATGCGGATCATGCGCTCGTGCAGGGTTTCAAACAGGTTGGTTTCGGCCAGCGCGTCGGCAAAGGTTTTGCCCTCCTCCAGGGACGCGCGGATGGATTCGACCTTTTTCGCGGCGTCGCGGTCAGACAGCACCTTTGCGGTCATTTCGAGGGCCTCGCCGGTGGGGAAACCGCTGGACAGCATCATGGACAGCACGCTGGACACGCGGGATGCGGACAGCCGGCGGTTGAGCCGCTGGATGACCGGAAATTTCTGAATGAAGGCCATCACCTTGTCGCGGTGCTTGGTGCGGGACAGCGCGAGCATGACCAGCACGCCCAGCACGAGCACCCCGACCAGCGCGAGCACGACCCAGCCGAAGGCGGAGCCGATACGCATCATCATGCTGCTGGATTCGGACATGCCGACGCCCATGGAGCCCAGCACGCGCTGGAACACCGGCAGCACCCTGAGCAGCAGGATGAGCACGATGATCACCAGCAGCACGCCCAGCACCAGCGGATAGGTGACCGCCCCGACCACGGAACTGCGGATGCGGTCCTCGCGCGCGTAGTATTCCTCCAGGCCGCGCATGACCTTTTCCAGCTGGCCGGAGCGTTCGCCGATGCCGACCATCTCGACCAGGTACTCGGGCCAGCGGCCGTCGTTTTTGAGCGCCTCGTACAGGGAACCGGTCTCGGTGACGCCCTGACTGGCGGATTTGAAGATGTCGCCCTTTTCGCCGGTCTGTTCAGCAGCACCGGCCAGCGTCTCCATCCCGTCGTACAGCGGAAGGCCCGCTTCGCGGATCAGGGCGACCTGGCCGCAGAAGTTGCTCAGCTCCGCGGGGGTAAGTCCGTTTTTCACGTTTTTGCGACTCATTTGACGCGCTCCTTTCGGGCAGTGACGGTTCAGTAATATCGTTCGGTGGTGTAGGTTTTCGTTTTATTGATCGCGTTCAGGGCGGCGGTGGGGTCGTAGAAGACCTCCTCGCCGTCGATGATGGTCATCGTCCAGGCGTGGTATTGCTTGCCGGCGTAGCCGATCATCAGCTTGGACGGGATGCCCTGCGAGCGGAGCATGGCGATCATGATGGCGGACAGGTCCTGGCAGACGCCCATGTGCTTGTCAAAGCAGCCGTCGATGTCCGGCAGCTCGCCGGCCTTGATGTTCGTGGCCTTGATGAAGTCATAGACGAACGAGGACTTCATGTAGGAACAGACCGCGTCGAAGGCCTGCTGGGGCGTTTTGTCCTTGCAGATCTTGTCCGCCTGCAGCACGACCTTGGATTTCGCGGTATAATTGACGTACTGGTTAGGGTAAAGGAAGGGCCCGTTCGGATCAGTCAGCTTGACGGTTACGGTGATCTTCCCCGCGGCGGAGTATTTCTTGCCGGATACGTTTTCGTACAGGGAGATCTCGTACTTGCCGTCGCCCAGCTGGAAGGGGAACACCTCGTAATTCGCCCCGTTGTTCAGGTCATAGGTCAGCGTCACTTTGCCCTTGACCACGCGCATTTTCATTTTTTTATTACTCTTTTTGGAAATGCTGGCCAGGAAGTAGCCTTCCTTGGTGTGGTTAGCGTCCACGCGCAGCTTTCCGTTGGTCTTGGGGGATTTCGCGGCAGCGGGATACTTGGCTTCGGCCGAGGCGCAGGACAGGCATCCGAGCGTCAGCAGCAGCAAAAGCGCGATCAGCCATGCGCGTGCTGTTTTCAACGTTCCGCCCCCTCCTTTCTCCGTTTCCTTTCGCCCGGCGCGGGCGGAAAGACAATATGCAAACAGTATATTTCTACGTGAACCGTCATTCTCCTGCATAAAGGCGGCAGGAATTCCGTCAGGCGCGGTCGAGCAGGCGGACGCGCGCGATGTCGTCGCCGCTCAGGCGGAAAGCCTCCTGTCGGGAGCGCGGGCGCGCGTTTTCGCGCTGGTCGGCCAGGGAGATGTCGTAGGCCTTGACGCTGCCCAAGTCGTCGAAGATCAGGCCCTCACGCTCGTCGCGCACAAAGCGCAGCAGCTCCGGCGAGGAGTAGGAGATCGCGCGGTTGGCCACGCTGGTGAACAGGAACATCACCTTCATATGCCGGTACTGGTCGGCCATGGTGTTGAACTGGTCCATCATCAGGCTGCTGTCGGAAATGCGGCGGATGGTCTCCTGGCTGTTCAGCACGATCACGATCAGCTCGCCCTCGGCGCGGCCGTCGTCGGACGCGCGCGCCCGTTCCAGACGCTCCTCAAGGACGCCGGATACGTCGGTCAGCACCTGGTCGGCGTCTGAGGCGTCCGCGCTGTACAGCTGGACGCCGGGCAGGGCCTGGTACGCCTTCAGCTTCCGCTGATAGTCGTCCAGGATATAGAGCCGGGCGTTCCCGTCCCCGGCGAGCGCGGAGACATGGCGCAAAAAGCCGTCCAGCCAGCGGTCCCGGGCCTCCTGGTCCGCGCCGATCAAAGCCAGGCTGAAGCAGTCGTCCAGCGCGAGCGTGGCGGGGGAAACAGTCTCGTACTCCATGCCGTACGCGTATGCGAGCGCGTTTTCGGGCGCAGGGAAGGTGTCGCGCAGGTAATCGCCCGTGAGCACGGACGGCACGGACGGCAGCGCGCGGGCGCGGGGCCGGCCGCTGTGCGCGCGGACGAAATCGCGGATGGCGTCCGCCTTTTGCGATTCGGTCTCGCCAGGGAAGGCCTCGTACACCTGGCCCTCGTAAAACTCCTTGTCGAGATTGACGATCACGCGGCCGGGAACGGCGGGCAGGTCCATGTGGCAGCCCTCGAAGACCGACGAATACTCCGACGCGTCGCTCATTGGCAGGGCGAAACGCTGGCTGAAGTAGATCATCTTGCGGTAGGTGAGCAGGCTGACCTGCTGCGCAGTGACTGCGAAGGTGACGCCCACCGCCGGGCCCTCGCGCAGGACAAAGTCCAGCTCCTCGCCGTAGCGGTCCTCGTACAGCTCGCGGAAGGCGGAATAGTTGTCCAGCACGTTCCAGATGAGCGGCAGGGTCGCGTCCTTTTCGCGGTAGGCGGTGAAGCTGGTGATGCCGGCCTGCATGAACAGGTTCTTGCGGCGGCCGATCTCCTCGCGCAGCAGCTTGAGCAGGCTCTTGAGCTTCTCCTCCTCGTCCGCGGTCGCGACGCCGCCGACGATACTGAGCGGCTCGAAGGTTTTCAGGATCAGCGAATTATAGTCGAGCATGTAGACCTGCACGTCGTCGGGCGTCATCGCGGACGCCAACTGGCGCAGCACGGTCATCAGCGCCTGGGTCTTGCCCATCTGGCTGCCGCCGATCAGCGCGGCGTTGCCCGCGCTCAGGTCCAGGATCAGCGGGCGCACGGCCTGGCGGTCCGGGTCGTCGATGAGGCCCAGCGGCACCTGCCAGGCGGGCGCAGCCATGAGCTTGAAGGGCAGTACTTCGGGCAGCGCGGGCAGGCACAGCTGCGCGGGGGCGCGCAGGCCGGAGGCGTCCCAGGCGTCATGGATCGCGGCAAGCATGGCCTCGCGCTGACTGACGTCAGACTGGACCTTCTCCGGGCGGTAGGCGTAGATGCGGGTCTTCTGGCCCGACAGGTTCAGCTGATACACGTCAAACGCGGCGTCGCGCGCCCGCTCAGCGGATTCGGGGACGCCTGAGTAGCCGGACTGGAACAGCACGAACTGCTCGGTGCGGCCGACCTGCAGATAGCCGCGGCCGGGCTCGCGGATTTCGGCCGCGAGCGGGGATTTCAGCACCTCGTTGCTGTCGTCCTTGTTCTGTACGCGCAGGCAGAGCTTGAAGTCGCTGTTGCTCCAGATCTGGCCGTCGACGACGCCGGCGGGCTTCTGCGTGCACAGGATCAGGTGGATGCCCAGGCTGCGGCCGACGCGAGCGACGCTGATCAGGTCCTGCATGAAGTCCGGGTGCTGGCTCTTCAGCTCGGCGAACTCGTCCACGATGATGATCAGGTGGGGCAGGGGCACATCGGTCCGGCCCTCGCGGTAGGCCTTCGTGTATTCGGCGATGTTGCTGGCGTTGACGCTGGGCTGCGCGAACAGCAGCATACGGCGGTTCTTTTCGGCGTTGATGGCCTTCAGGGAGCGGGTGATCTCCCGCTTTTCCAGGTTGGTGATCGCGCCGACGATGTGCGGCAGGCCGGGCAGCTGCTTGATGATGTCGCCGCCCTTGAAGTCGATGACCGCAAAGGCCACGTCCTCCGGCGAGAACCGGCTGGCGAGGGCGAGCATGTAGCTGATCAGCACCTGCGTTTTGCCCGAGCCGGTGGTGCCGGCCACCAGCCCGTGCGGGCCGTGGGCGCGCTCGTGCAGGTCCAGCGCAAGCACATCGCCTGTTTCGGTGATACCCAGCGGCGCGGCGAGCGATTTTTCCGGCACGGCGGCGCGCCAGTCGGCGAGGATGGCGTCTCCGTTCGGGGCGGTGATGCCCAGCATGCCGAACAGCGACGCAGACGAGGGCAGACGCGCGGACAGGCTGACGTTCGCGCCGTAGACGGGGCAGAGCCGCAGCGAGATGCGACGCATGTCCTGTCGGGCGACCGGCGTATACTCAAACAGCTGGTCCGGCGCGTCGACCGCCATCGAGCGAATCAGGCCGGACATGCGGTTGGTCATCAGCTGCACGGTATAGGCGCAGCCCTGCGGCAGCAGCTCGCGGTGCACGGTCAGGAAGATGAACAGCGCGTGCAGCCGGGACGCCTGGTGCACGTACCGCATTGCCGGGTGGCGCATGACGTCCGGGTCCCCGGCGTACGCGAATACTACGTACCACGGGGCCTCCGCGGGCAGCTCGCCCACACCCTCGCGGTCGGATAGCGCCTTGTACAGTTGCTCCAGCAGAGCGGTCTTCGTTTCGTCGTTATGGGCGATGCTGCGCATGTCCATCGCGGGGTTGCGGAAATGCGGCAGCAGGCGCACGCTTTCCAGCTCGGAGAGGAAGGCGTCGCTCAGGAAGCTGTACAGGCAGATATCGCCGAAGTACTGGCGCGTCACCAGGTCCAGCAGCAGGTTGCGCAGCAGGCCGCAGAGCTTGTCCTCGTCGCCGATCACGCCGATGGCGTTCGCCTCCCGGGCGGAAATGTACACCGGCGCGTCGTCGATGTACGCGTACTTCTGCCGGAGGCGCTCGGGCAGACTGAGCAGGTCATCCTGCGGCTCGAACACCTCATGCTTCTTGACGCGGATGGGGCGGCCGGACGCGCGCCGGCCCACGCCCAGGCGGAGATCCAGGAAATCCGGGTCGTCGGCGCGGCGGTCGAACAGGTCGGCGGAAAAATCGTCCACGCGCTGCAGCTCGCGCGGTCCGGAGATATACGCGGCGTTCAGCGCGGACAGCTCATCCTCCCGGGCGAGCTGGATCTGGTGCTCCTGCTCGCGGATGTACTGGCGGTAGGTGGATACGCGTTGCTCCTCCTGCTGCTTGAATTCGCGGGAGGTCCTGATATAGGTCATCACCGAAGTGACCCCGCCAATCGCCAGCGAGGCGACGCTGAACAGCACCATGCTCATGTCCGATGAAAACCGTGAGCGCAAAAGCGCCGTCAGCGCGATCATCGCGGCGATGGGCAGCAGGGAAATCAGCAGGTTGCCCTTGTCCTTCTCGCGGCGGATGGGCGGGTCCAGCACCTCGATGGGCTCGTCGCTGCGCTGCATGATGTGCCGGGTGGTCCGGCTGACGCAGGGGTAGTCCAGGTGATTGTTCCGCTCCTTGCCGTCCAGATAGTGCAGGCCGCGCACGGTCACACCGTCCTCCGACGGGATCAGCAGCTGCCCGTCCAGCCAGCAGGCGCGGAAGCCCGGCGCGAAAATGAAGTCCCCGTTCTGCAGCCGCGCGTTGCGGTCCACGCGGGTCGTATTCACATAGACGCCCTGGGGCACATCGGGGGCCAGGGAGAGCTGCAGGCGTTCGCCCTCGCGCGTCAGGCTGCACAGCTCGCCTGTGACCAGCGGGTGGCGAACGATGAGATGCGCGTCAGTCTGCGCGCCCACATGGACAGAGGCCCCGGGCAGCAGGTCGATGGCGCGGTCGTATACGGGCATCGCGGACCGGCTGAGCGGGGAGACCGTCAGCTCAAACGTGAAGCTGCCCGCGCTCACATGCCAGGCAGCGGTTTCGTGCGCGCCGAAGGCCGCCTCCCGCGCGCCGCCGGCGTCGCAGCCCACGGCTGAGAGCGTGAAGCCGTTCTGGACGAAGGCGCAGGTCACCTTTGCGCCGTCGGGGCAGTCCGGCACCCGGACGTCCGCGTCCCCGCCGCCGACCGTCAGCCGGTCCTGGAAGGGGTACGGGCGGAAGGAAACGGACCAGCGGTCCTTTTTCAGGCGGAGCACATAGCCGTTCAGCATTCGCCGCGCCCCCTTTCCGGATACAGGACGCTGCCGTCGCGCAGCGCATAATCAGACAGACGATTCTGCCCGCTGAGCATAGCCAGCGGATTTTCCGAGCGCAGGTACGCCGGGCGCGCGCCGGGCAGGCGCAGACCCTCATACAGGGCGGTCAACAGCTGGTCAGCAGTGATGTCGGTGGGGATATCCAGGTCCAGCTCCTGTCCGGTCCCGAGCCGGACGACGATGCGAATGCGGTTCATGCGGTACGCCTCACGTGCGGTTGATTCGATCCACGTCGAACTGAAAAACGGAAAAAGCCAGCCTGTCGCCCGGGCTGAGCGGCGTCTCTGTCTGCGGGGCGAGCGGCGCGCCATTCAGGAAGGTCAGGTTGGTGCTGCCGAGGTCGGTCACGGTATAGTGCCCCTCCCGGTAATCGATGCGCGCGTGCTCGCGGCTGATCTCGTCCGAAAACGCGAGACAGCCGTCGCACTGCTCCGATTTGCCGAACACGAAGCTCGGCTTGTCGATCAGATACGCCGCGCAGGTCGGGGTATTCACGCCCACCAGGAAGAGCTCCGGCAGGAAGCCGGTTCCCTCGGCTGCGGGCGGGGAATTCTGTGGTTGCATAAATCACCTCTAAAATTGTACGTCCAGACTGTACACCGACATGCCGTCCAGGTACAGCCGCATGGTCATCGGCGCTTTGGGCCAGTTGCCCAGCGCGGTATAGACCTGGTCCAGCAGCGCGTCGATTTCGACCGGGTAGGACGCGCGGGCGTCGGACGCCGCTAAAGTGAGCGGAAAGGACAGGGAGTACACGGGGCCGTTCTCGCCGTACAGCGCGGCCACCAGCTCATGCGTGGCCGACTGAGGGACCGCGCCGAACTGCAGCCATATGCTGACGCTGACGGTCTGCGCGCTCATGGGTCCGGCCCGCAGGCTGAGCGGACTGCCGGTCACGATGTCAAAATACTCGGTCGGCACCGCGAGGAGGGAACCGTAGCGCCCGACGTAGCCGACATTGACGGTTTCCAGGTCGGCGACGGTCAGGAGCGGCAGGCCCTCCACCCGGACCTCGGCCGCGGTCTGCGCCTCCGCGCGCGCTTCGCCGTCGCCCAGCTCGATCACGTACGCAGTGGCGGGGGTGAGCCCCTCCACCCGGAGCGTGGAGCCTGTATGCTCCCAGACGCGCAGGGGCGTGTCCGCAAACAGCAGCCGGGCGACGCGCGGCGCGCCATCGTCCGCGGTGAAGCGCCACTCGAGCGCGGTGGCTTCGGCCTTCGCCAGGGTCAGCAACGCGGCCGGCGCGGCGGGCTTCAGCCGCGGGATCAGGAGGACCGCGGCGACAGCCAGCGCGGCGCAGGCAGCCAGGACGATGGGCAGCCACTTTTTCAGGGCCGGTTTTTTCTTGCCGGTGGGCAGCTCGTCCGCCACGCTGCCGCTGGGGACGGGCTTTTTTTCCGGCGTCGGGGTCGCGTGCCAGGACGGCGTCGGCCTGGGGCCGGTGCCGTTCAGCAGGCTGGACGGCGTGCGCTTGGCGGTGCCGCTGATCTCAGAGGACTCAGCGACGCTGGTGGTGGCGCCGGGGCCGTGGTGGCGGATCACATCCTCGTCCAGACCGGGCAGGGCGGTGAGCGCCGCGAGCGCGTCGGCCATTGCCTGCGGCGTCGGGTAACGGTCGTCCGGGTCATAGGCGCAGGCCTTGCGGACCACGTCCCATATGCGGATCAGCGCTTCCGGCAGCCGGGCGGGCGGGGGCAGGGGCTTGCCGCTCATGCGCGCGGCGAGGGCCTGGCTTTCCTGCTCAGGGGTGACCAGGTCATCGCCGTCGGGGCTGAAGGGGTCGCGCATGCGGTTGAGCATGCGGTACAGCACCAGGCCGAGGGAATAGATGTCCACGCGCCCGTCATAGGGCTTGCCCTGGTACACCTCCGGGGCCATGTAGGCCAGGCTGCCCATGCGCTGGGCGTCCTCCGGGTCGTCGCCCTCCAGGCGGCGGGCGATGCCGAAGTCGCCCAGCTTGAAGCGCCCGTCATCGGTCACGAAAATATTATCGGGCTTGATGTCCCGGTGAATGATGCTGTAGTGGGCGCAGTCGGCCAGCGCCTGACAGATGTCCTGCCCCAGCGTGATCACGCGCCGGAAGCTGAAGGGCTCCTGGGCGATGGCGCGGCTGAGCGGCGTGAGCAGCTCCATGCGGATGAAGATGTCGTAGCCGACGGCGTTTTCTCCCGTTCGCGGGATGATCTTGTAGTCCTCTAAGGACACGATGTGGCTGTAGCCGCGCATCCGGGCCAGCAGGCTGATCTCGCTCTCGACGCTGGTTTTCATCCGGGCGTAGCTCTCGCGCACCTCGGACAGGGTCGCGCCCTCGGCCAGCATCCGCGCGACCTGGCGGTCGTTTTCCGGCAGGGGGATCCATTTCATCGCGGAGTCCATGCGGGCCGCGTCGCTGCGCGTGATGCGGTAGACGATGCCGTAGCTGCCGCGGCCCAGCTCCTGCCGGACCTGCCATTCGCTGCCGAACGGCTGCGCGTCGCCCAGGGTCAGGTTCTGATCGATCATCGCGGTTACCTGCTGATCTTGACGGTGGCGGTGCACAGGTACTGCCCGTCGACGTAGGCGTCTACGGTGATCATTTCGCCTTCGTCCGGGTGGTTGTCATACAGGGCGTCCATCAGGTCCGTCACGTCCAGGGGAATGTTCGGCACCGACACGGATACGTCCGACACCTCGACGGTCTTGTCGCAGCTGTACTTGCCGTTCAGGCGAAGCACATAGCGCAGCGTCAGGTTTTCCGGCTCCTCGGCGCGGCGGCGGAAGAACGCGTTCACGAAATACCGGTCGTTGGTCTGCGAGGGTTTGCGCGTCAGGGGGGACATGCCCGTTTCCGTCAGGTCGGTGTACAGGCCGTCGGCCATCGACGTGACCACGTTCAGCAGCCCGAGTCCCGCCGCGGAGGCGTCGCACACGCACAACTGCGCCCGGGGATAGCCGAACCGCGCGTCGCTGACGGCCGGCGCCTGCATGGTGTAAAACGCGCCGCGCTCCTGGCTCGTGCCGCCGCCCGCGGACACCTTTACGGAGTATTCGGTGTTCGGAATCAGGCCGGTCAGCTCGTAGCTGGTGCCGGCCACGGTCACGGTCTGGGTCAGGCTGTCCATGCCCACAGGGGCATAGGCGACGGTGAAGGAGGTGTGGTTCAGCTCGTTCTTCCAGGCGATCGACAGGGTGGTGGCGGTCGCGCTTTCCAGGCGAAGCTCAAGCGTGGCGGGGTTGTTGCCGCCCAGCGCCCACTGCCGGTTCTGGATGGCCTTGTCGCGGCTGTCGCTGTATTCGCCCAGCATGGTGAACAGGTCCGCGGCCTCGCCGTACTGGCCGGCCTTGCTCAGCTGCTCGGCGGCCTTGTAGTAGTTCTGGTTTGCCTTCTGCTGCGCGTCGGCAAAATACCCGATCAGCGCGGCGAAGCCGTCGCCCGCGACGCGATAATTGCCCTGCTGCTCCTGGAACTGCGCGGCTTCGTAGGCGCTGGTCTGCACCGCGGCGCGGCAGGCGAAAATCCGCTCCTGCGCCTCGTTGACGCCATTCTGGATGGCGGTCTGGTAGGCGGCGATCGCCTGCTCGTACTGGCCGTCCTCCTCATAGCGCCGGCCGCGCGTGAAGGCCGCGTAGCCCGCGGACTTGGCAAAGCCGGAAATCGAGAGCACGTCGAACTCGTTGTACGCCTCCATGTATTTGCCGGCGGGCAGGTATTCCACCAGCGCCAGCAGGTAATGGTAGTAGGAGAAAATATTCTCGTAGGACGGATTTTCCTGAAAGATCTCCTTCGCCATGTCATAGGCGTCGGCATAGCCGCCGCGCTCAAACGCGTCCACCATCAGCCGGTAGGTCTGGGGAACGCTGGAGCGGCTGGCCTGCTCCGCAGCGCCGGGCAGGGCCAGGGCGAGCGTGAAGGTCAGGAGAAAGAGGAACGCCGCAACGCGCCGCAGAGTATGCTTCATCGTCATTCACCTCAAAAAATGAAAAGCGCCGTGCAGTCCTGCGCCGGCGCAAATGTTGAACTGTATCAGCCCCGGCCGAACGCTTCGTCCATGCGCTGGAACTCGTCCGCCATCTTCTTCAGGTTTTCGGACAGGGTGGTGAGCTGCTCGGGGATGTCCTTTTCCAGGGTGGGCTTGACTTTTTCAAAGTCTTCCACATACCGGCGCTGGGCCTGGCCTTCCCAGTTCGAGGCGGCGGCCTTGATATTGGCGTCGATGTTCTTCGCCAGCGTCAGCGCTTCCTGCGCGTTCTTGGTCAGCTTGGATGCATAGCTCCTCAGCTCGTCGGGTGACATTTTGATGGCCATAATGATTCCTCCTTCAATTCATGTGCGATTCGACTTGTCCGTCTGTTGGACAGCTGTCGTTATTATACACAATCCGCGCTTGAAATGCAAGCCTAAATATGATAAAATGACGCAGGTCAATCGCACCCGATATCTTGCTTTGGGAGCAGTATTTTTGATAACCATCAAGGAGCGACAAAAAGTGATTCATTCATCGATATTCCCGGCGCGCCGCCTGTCGGCCGCCCTGCTGGCGCTCATTCTGCTGACCGGGGCCCTGCCGGCCGGGGCGTCCGCGATCAATTATGAGCAGCAGTACGATTTCGCGATCGGCCTGATGTACAACCTGCGCGACACCGAGCGCCTGAGCAACGCCGCAGACATGTTCGCTCAGCTGGGCGCGTACAGGCTGAGCAGCTATTATCAGTACTATATCCAGGTCGTGATCAAACTGCAGACTGAGGACGAGGCCGATATCCGGGCCGCGCTGGACATGCTGCCCCTGCTGTCCGCCAACGAACAGTTTACCGATGAGCTGGAACAGCATTCCCTCTCGTCCTGCGCGTCGCTGCGCCAGTACGGGGAAACCCGCCTGCTGGAAATACAGGGCCGGTACACCGACGCCATGGCCGCGTACCAGCAGACGCCCGTGCTGGACGCCCTCGACCGCGCCATCCGCCTGATTCCCCTGGCCAGGGAGGAAGCCGAGCAGCGCCGGGCCGCGGAAGAAGCGGCCAGGGCGGAAGCCGAGCGCCAGGCCGCCGAGGAAGCGGCAAAAGCCGAAGCCGAGCGGAAGGCGGCTGAGGAGGCGGCGCGGCAGGAAGCCGAACGGAAGGCGGCTGAGGAGGCGGCACGCCGGGAGGCTGAACGGAAAGCCGCGGAGGAATCGGCACGGAAAACCGTCCGCGCCGGCGATGTGGTCACCTTCGGCCATTACGAGCAGGACGGCATGACGTCTAACGGTCAGGAGCCGATCCGCTGGCGCGTGCTGGACGTCAGTGGCGACCAGGCGTTTCTCCTCAGCGTGTACGCGCTGGACTGCCGGCCCTTCCATGAAAGCAACGCGCGGGTGAGCTGGCAGCGCTGCGGGCTGCGCGAGTGGCTGAACGGCACGTTTTTCAGGGCCGCGTTCAGCGCGGAGGAGCAGCGGGCGGTGGTGACCACCCTCGTGGACAACAGCCGTGGCCAGGGCTACGCGCACTGGACGCTGGGGGACACCGCCGAATCGAGCGACCGGGTGTTTCTGCTGAGTTACGCGGAGGCCTGGAAATATCTCCCCTTCGACCAGGACCGCTGCTGCGGCGCGACGGCCTACGCTGTTTCCCAGGGGTGCGAGCCGAGCGCCAAATATCAGGCGGACGGCCGTCCCACGTGCATGTGGTGGCTGCGCTCGCCGGGACAGGATATTGGCAGCGCCGCGGGGGTCAAGAAATTCGGGCCGTTGGATTTTTTTATGTATCAGCATATTGACGTCGGCGTCCGTCCGGCGATCCGTGTGATAGTATCTGCGCTGTAAGGTAAAAGGAGGAATAGACTATGAAGCGCTGGTCCCGTATCGTGTCCCTGCTGCTGGCCGTGGCGCTGCTGGCCGGCGGCGTGACGCCCGCCTGCGCCGGGGCGACCAACCATGAGCAGCAGTACCAGATGGCGCTGGGCCTGATGTATAACCTGCGCAATCGGGACAACCTGAACACGGCGAACAAGCTGTTTTCAGAGCTGGGCGCATACGAGCTGTCCAGCTATTACAGCTTCTATATCCAGATCGTGCTCCAGCTGCAGACCGAGGATGCGGGGGAGATCACGAAGGCCGTGCAGATGCTGCCGTACCTGGCGTCCAACGCGGCCTTCGCGGAGGACCTGACGGCGCGTGCCCTGCCCGCCTGCGAGCTGCTGACCGCCTACGGCGAAGGCCGCCTGCTGGAGGCCGAGGGGCGGTATACCGAGGCGCAGGCTGCGTATCAGACCGCCCCCACTCTGGACGCGCTGGAACGCACCATGCGCCTGATCCCCCTGGCGCAGGAGGAGCAGGCAAGGAAGGCTGCGGAGGAAGCAGCGCGGCAGGAGGCAGAGCGGAAGGCCGCAGAGGAAGCGGCACGGGCGGAAGCAGCGCGGAAGGCAGCGGAGGAAGCGGCCCGAGCGGAAGCTGAGCGCAAAGCGGCGGAAGAAGCAGCGCAGACGATCGCATTAGAGCCCATAGCCGTTGGAAATACCATTACGTTCGGCCGCTATGAGCAGGATAATGACCTTTCGAATGGACCTGAACCCATCGAATGGCTGGTGTTGGACGTACAGGACAACCGGGCGCTGCTGCTGAGCCGGTACGGGCTGGATGCAAAGCCTTATAACGAAAAGCAAACAGATGTGACATGGGAAAACTGCTCACTGCGGCGATGGCTGAAGGATGAATTCATTAACGCGGCTTTCACCGCCCGGGAACAGACGGGTATCCTGACAACGGCAGTGGACAACAGCACGAACCAGGGCTATTATGATGCAGACGGCGGGAACAACACGCAGGATAAAATCTTCCTGTTAAGTTATGCGGAGGCAAACAAATACTTTGGGGTCACAGTGGGAGACAGCAACAACACGAAATCTCGGGTAGCGCTGACAGCCTATGCGAGCAAGCGAGGGGCATGGGATAAAAGTACTTACAAAACAGCGGATAATAAAGCGGCAGGGTGGTGGTGGCTGCGTTCGCCGGGCCTCGATCAGAGCAGCGCCGCGAGCGTCGACGTCGACGGCTCCCTCGTCGTCAGCCCTGTCGACACTGATGGTGATTGTGTCCGCCCCGCTTTGTGGATCAATCTGGAATCTGGTATCTTCTGATCTTTAATCTTCTGTTATTTTCATCTGATCATGCATCTTTTGCAGCAGAAGCTTGCCGGCATTCTGCATTCGCCTGATCAGGGCTTTAGGATCGACGAGTCCTTGAAATATACGGTGCGCCGATGTTCCGGACACAGCGTCAACCAAAGTCCGGCAGATGTCCAGAAGGCGCTCTTGGCGCTATTCTACCGCCAACGGTTTTCTCGTCTGTACCGTTACTGTTGCGCTCCTCGAAGAGGAATGACCGACCTACAGGAGGTCATTCCTGCTTCGGGCGTGTAACGAAGCTTCAGAGTTCTTCTTGTATTTCTTTTGATATATACGTTGCAGAAGAAGAATTTCAGAGCCGACTGTGCCTCGAAAGCGCAGCACATGTCCGATACCTTTTGATCCTTGATTTCCACCCATGAAAGGAAGTCTTTCAGATGAAGTACGCTCTCCGCTCGTTCCTGTCCGTCCTGCTGGCGCTGATGCTCGCGGCGTTGCCGCTGACCGCGCTGGCGACGGGGGCCAATTATACTCAGCAGTACGAGCTGGCCCTGGGTCTGCTCAGCGATCTGCTGAACACAAACAACCTCCGCGAGGCGGCGAGGCTGTTCCGGGAGTTGGGCTCGCACAGCCTGTCGATGTATTACGCGTATTACACCGATGTGGTCCTCCGGCTGCAGGAGGACGACGCGGCGGCCGTCGGTGAGGGTTTGGATACGCTGGGATTATTGGAGATGAACGAAATGTTCACGGCCAACCTGGCGGAGCGGGGGCTTCCGGGCTGTACGGACCTGCGCCAGTACGGGGAAGCGCGGCAGCTGGAGCTGGCGCAGAGGTACACGGAAGCACAGGCGATGTTTGCGTCGCTGTCCATCCTGGACGCGATCGGACGCGCCGTCCGGCTGAGTCCCCTGGCCAGGGAGGAGCAGCGCCAGGCTGCCGAGGAGGCGGCACGGCAGGAAGCCGAGCGTAAGGCAGCGGAGGAAGCAGCGCGGCAGGAAGCGGAGCGCAAGGCGGCTGAGGAAGCGGCGCGACTGGAGACGGAGCGGAAAGCCACAGAGGAAGCAGCAAAGGCTGAAGCCGAGCGAAAGGCTGTGGAAGAAGCGGCAAGGCAGGAAGCCGAGCGGAAAGCGGCGGAGGAGGCAGCGCAAGCGGAGGCTGAACGAAAGGCTGCTGAGGAAGCGACAAGGCAGGAAGCAATGCGGCAGATCGCCGTAGGAAGTATTATCACGTTCGGGCATTATGAACAAGACAACGACCTGTCGAACGGCCCTGAACCCATTGAATGGCTGGTGCTGGATGTGAAGGATGGCCGGGCGCTGCTGCTGAGCAAGTACGGGCTGGATTTGCAGCCATATCACAACGAATTGATTGATGTTACATGGGAGAAGTGCTATTTGCGGAGCTGGCTGAACAAGGATTTCATCATAATCGCTTTCACCGCGCAGCAAAAGACCATTATCCATACAACGACAGTAGACAACAGTAAGAGCCAGGGCTCTAACAGATGGAATACAAACGGGGGAAACAATACGGAAGATAAAATCTTTTTGCTGAGTTGCTCGGAGGCAAACAAGTATTTCAGAGTAACATATGTTAATCAAAAAAATGTGAATGCTAGGATGTCACCGACTATGTATGCGATCAACAAGGGATCATTTACGTTAAACGAATATCAAACCTCCGATGGTTCTTCAGCTGGGTCGTGGTACCTTAGGTCTCCTGGTGATCGTCAAAAGCGTGCTGCAGGCGTGAGTCAAAGAGGTTCTCTTATTTCAGAAGATGTGAGCAGTCCTTATTGTGTCCGCCCCGCTATGTGGATCAATCTGGAATCCGGTATTTTTTGATCCTTGATTTCCAACCTAAGAAAGGAAGTCTTTCAGATGAAGCACCCTCTCCGCTCGTTCCTGTCCGTCCTGCTGGCGCTGGTGCTCGCGACACTGCCGATGGCGGCGTCGCCGCTGACCGCGCTGGCGACGGGGGCCAATTATACTCAGCAGTATGAGCTGGCTCTGGGCTTGCTCAGCGATCTGCTGAACACCGACAACCTCCGGGAAGCGGCGAAGCTGTTTCGCGAGTTAGGGTCGCACAGCCTGTCGCGGTATTACGCCTATTATACGGACGTGATCATCCGTTTGCAACAGGACGATACGGCGGCCATCGGCGAATCGCTGGATACGCTGGGGTTTTTAGAGGTCAACAAAACGTTCACCGCCGACCTGGCGGAGCGGGGGCTGCCGGGCTGCGCGGACCTGCGGCAGTACGGAGAAGCGCGGCAGCTGGAACTGGCGCAGCGATACACAGAGGCGCAGGCGATTTACGTGCAGCTGTCCATTTTAGACTCGATCGACCGAACGGTCCGCCTGAATCCCCTGGCCAGGGAGGAACAGCGCCAGGCTGCCGAGGAGGCGGCGAGACAGGAGGCGGAGCGACAGGCGGCCGAGGAAGCAGCGCGAGCGGAAGCTGAGGGGAAAGCCGCGGAAGAAGCGGCGCGTCTTGAAGCCGAGCGGAAGGCCGCAGAGGAAGCGGCACGCAA
This sequence comes from uncultured Clostridia bacterium, assembly GCA_946536315.1. Taxonomy (GTDB): domain Bacteria; phylum Bacillota; class Clostridia; order Christensenellales; family Aristaeellaceae; genus UBA4246. Next base: position 20,202 of record CAMNEH010000003.1, on the reverse strand, counting down.
GATAGCCGAAGAAGCGGCAAGTGCGGAAGAGTTATGGCACATTGCCGTTGGGAATACCACTACGTTTGGACACTATGAGCAGGACAACGACCTGTCGAATGGCCCTGAACCCATCGAATGGCTGGTGCTGGACGTGCAGGATGACCGGGCGCTGCTCCTGAGCCGGTACGGGCTGGACGCAAAGCAATATAATGAAACAAATGAGAATATTACATGGCAGAACTGTTCACTTCGGCGCTGGCTGAAAAATGAATTTATCAACACGGCATTTACTGCCCAGGAGCAGAAAGATATCCTGACTACGGCAGTGAACAACAGCCGGAGCCAAAGCTATTGGGATACAAACGGCGGAAACAATACGGAGGATCAAATTTTCTTGTTGAGTTACGCAGAGGCGAACAGGTACCTTAGCGTTACGAGAAATGATAGAAAAAACACTCGCTCCAGAACATCACCAACAGATTATACGAGAAAGCAGGGAATATATGGTGCAGACGATACTGCAAAAGCGGGGTGGTGGCTGCGCTCTTGCGGCCCCAATCAACAAAATGCAGAGATTGTGTCCTCTGATGGCTCCCTCGACTGCTGCAATGTCTTCTACTTTCAAGTTTGTGTCCGCCCCGCTTTGTGGATCAATCTCGCCGACGCGATGAGCGTCAATGCCACTTCCGAATCGACTGTAGCGCAGGAAACGCCCCGACAAACCACCTGGACCTGGCGCCGGCTCGAGGCTGGGAGTACACTAACATTCGGACATTATGAGCAGGACAATGACCTGTCGAACGGTACGGAACCCATTGAATGGTTGGTGCTGGATGTACAGGATCACCGGGCTTTGCTGCTGAGCCGGTACGGGCTGGACGCGAAGCCGTATCACGAAGTATACGCAGATATAACTTGGGAAAACTGTTCACTGCGGCGCTGGCTGAATGATGAATTCATTAACACGGCTTTCACCGCCCGTGAACAGACAGGTATCCTGACAACCGCAGTGGACAACAGCCGGAGCCAGGGTTATTGGGATACAGACGGCGGGAACAATACGCAGGATCAAATCTTCCTGCTGAGTTACGCGGAGGCAAGCAAATACCTTGGGGTCACATTGACAGACAACAACACAAAATCCAGGGTAGCGCCGACAGCCTATGCGGTCAAGCGGAGAGCATGGACTGACAACAACTACAAGACAGCGGATAATACAGACGCAGGGTGGTGGTGGCTGCGCTCCCCCGGCAGCGATCAGGTCAGTGCCTCGTACGTGCTCGCCGACGGCTCCCTCGGCTACTACAATGTCAACTGCGATATTGCCGTTGTCCGCCCCGCTTTGTGGATCAATCTGGAATCTGATATCTTCTGATCTTGCATCCTTTGTAGCAGTAGCTTGTCGGCATTCTGCATTCACCTGCTCCGAGCATCTAGCCCGGTATGTCCGGGAAATACACGATACACTGACGTTCCGACACTGTGCCGTCAGAAGTCCGGCAAAGGCCCTGAAGACGGTTTCGCCGCTTATCTACGGCCAGCAGTTTTCCCATCTATACCGTACCTGTTGTGCTCCCCGAGGAGGAATGACCGACCTGCAGGAATTCATTCCTGCTTCGGAGTGTGATGAAGCTTCAGAATTCTTCTTGTATATCCTGACATACGGTGTGGAAGAGGAATTGTGAACCGTCTGCGCCACGGCAGCGCGGCCGATGTCCGGCCCGTGTCTGGCCCATTTTTCCACCCATGAAAGGAAGTCATTGAGATGAAACACTCTCTCCGCCCGTTCCTGTCCGTCCTGCTGGCGCTAATGCTCGCGGCGCTGCCGATGGCGGTATCGCCACTGACCGCGCTGGCGACGGGCGCCAATTATACTCAGCAGTACGAGCTGGCCCTGGGGCTGCTCAGCGACCTGCTGAATACGGACAATCTCCGGGAGGCAGCCAGACTGTTCCGCGAGCTGGGCTCGCACAGCCTGTCGATGTATTACGCGTATTATACCGACGCGGTTCTCCGGCTGCAGGAGGACGATACGGCGGCTGTCGGTGAGGGCCTGGATACGCTGGGGCTATTGGAGATGAACGAAGTGTTCACGGCCAACCTGGCGGAACGGGGGATGCCTTCATGCGCGGACCTGCGGCAGTACGGGGAAGCGCGGCTGCTGGAGCTGGGGCAGAGCTACACAGAGGCGCAGACGAAGTTCGCGTCGCTGTCCATCCTGGACTCGATCGGACGAGCTGTTCGGCTGAGTCCCCTGGCCTGGCAGGAACAGCGAGAGGCGGCGGAGCTGGCGGAAGCCGAACGGAAGGCCGCGGAAGAAGCGGCGCGGCAGGAGGCAGAGCGCCAGGCTGCGGAGGAAGCGGCGAGGCAGGAGACTGAGCGGAAAGCTGCGGAGGAAGCGGCGAGGCAGGAGGCGGAGCGGAGAGCTGCGGAAGAAGCGGCAAGGCAGGAAGCAATGCAGCAGATCGCCGTCGGAAATACAATTACCTTTGGCCGCTATGAGCAGGACAATGACCTGTCGAACGGCCCCGAGCCGATCGAATGGCAGGTGCTGGATGTGCAGGACGACCGTGCGCTGCTTCTGAGCCGGTACGGGCTGGACGCGAAGCCGTATTACGAACAATATGCTGATATGACCTGGGAGAACTGTTCATTGCGGCACTGGTTGAACGAGGATTTCATCAATGCCGCCTTCACCGCGCAGGAACAGAAGGGTATCCTGACAACGGCTGTGGACAACAGCCGGAACCAGGGCTATTGGGATACAAACGGCGGGAATAATACGGAGGATCAAATCTTCCTGCTGAGTGTCGCGGAGGCAAACAGGTATCTTGGAGTCACGAAAGATGATTCAGACAATTTGAAATCCAGGACATCCCCGACTGCTTATGCGAGACAGCAGGGAGCATTTATCGCATACAACGAATACAATACAGTTGAAGGCAGCCCGGCTGGCTGGTGGTGGCTGCGCTCGCCAGGCACCAGTCAGTACTGTGCCACATTCGTGTACTCCGACGGCTCTCTCGGCAGCCCTTATGTCGACAATTCTGGTGGCTGCGTGCGCCCCGCCATGTGGATCAGTCTCACTGATGCGCCGGACGTCACTGTCATGTATGAACCGGCAGCAGCGCAGGAAACGCCCCAACAGGCTGAGCGGACCGGACGTCGGCTTGAAGCCGGGAGTACCTTCACGTTCGGTCATTATGAGCAGGACAATGACCTGTCCAACGGCCCTGAACCCATTGAATGGCTGGTGCTGGATGTGTGGAACGACCGGGCACTGCTCCTGAGCCGGTATGGGCTGGACGCGAAGCCATATCACAATATACTGACGGATGTGACCTGGGAGCACTGCTCGTTGCGGCACTGGCTGAATGAGGATTTCATCAATATCGCCTTCACCGCGCAGGAACAGACGGGTATTCTGCCGACCGGCGAGGACAACAGCCGCAGCCAGGGTTATTATGATACAGACGGCGGGAACAATACGGAGGATCGGATTTTCCTGCTGAGTTACGCGGAAGCGAACAGGTATCTGGGCGTAACGAATCACAGGTATGTGGATGAAGAAAATGCGTCGTCCATGATGATGCCGACGGCTTATGCGAGGCAACGGGGGGCGTTTGGGGACGGTCGTCCTTCGGCTGGATGGTGGTGGCTGCGGTCACCTGATTAGGATCCCGGCTACGCCACACACGTGGATTCTAAAGGCGGTCTAAACGTCGCCATTGTCAACGTTCAGTCAGTTTGCGTCCGCCCCGCATTGTGGATCAATCTGCAATCCGGTATTTTTTGATCCTTGATTTTCGGCCCGGGAAAGGAAGTTTTTCTGATGAAACGCCCTCTTCACGCTCTTTGGTCCGTCCTGCTGGCGCTGGCGCTCGCGGTGTCGCCGCTGACAGGCACACTGCACAGCGCGCAGGCTTCCGGCGCGAACTATGACCAGCAGTACGAGCTGGCCATTGGCCTGCTCAGGGACCTGCTGAATGCGGACAACCTCCGGGAAGCGGCGAAGCTCTTCCGGGAGCTGGGCTCACAGAGCCTGGCGCGCTATTACGCGTATTATACGGACGTGGTCCTCAGCCTGCTGGAGGACGATGCGGCGGCCATGATCGAGGGGCTGGACACGCTGGACCTCCTGGAGATGAACGAGGCGTTCACCGCCAACCTGGCGGAGCGGAAGCTGCCGGGATGCGCGGACCTGCGGCAGTATGGGCAGGCGCGGCAGCTGGAGCTGAATCAGCGGTATACGGAAGCAAAGGCCATATTCGCGTCGCTGTCCATTCTGGACGCTATCGACCGGGCCATCCGGCTGAATCCCCTGGCGCGGGAGGAGCAGCGCCAGGCGGCGGAGGAGGCGGCGAGGCAGGAGGCCGAACGGAAGGCCGCGGAAGAAGCGGCGCGGCAGGAAGCGGAGCGCCAGGCGGCAGAGGAAGCCGAGCGCAAGGCCATCGTTGAAGCGCTGTGGGCGGAGACGCTGCGTCGGATCGCTCCCGGGGATCATCTCCTGTTTGGGCGTTATGAGCAGGACAACGACCTGTCAAACGGCTCGGAAGCCATCGAATGGCTGGTGCTGAATGTAGTGGATGACCGGGCGCTGCTGCTCAGCAGGTATGGGCTGGACGTACAGCCGTATCACAATCAATACGAAAAAATCACCTGGGAACACTGTTCGCTGCGCCAATGGCTGAACGGGGATTTTCTCCGCAGGGCCTTCACCGCGCAGGAACAGGCAGCGATCCTGACGACGGCGGTGGACAACAGCGAGGGGGACTGGGATACCTACGGCGAGAACATGACCATGGATCAGATCTTCCTGCTGAGCAGCGCGGAGGCGCATATTGAGCTTGGTGCATCCCAAAATGATATCTGGAATGTGAAGTCCAGGATGTCGCCGACCGCTTATGCCGTCAAGCACGGCGCGTATGCGACCGATCACGCGCAAACGGCAGACGGTTTGGCGTCCGGGCGCTGGTGGCTGCGTTCCCCGGGCAGAACGGAGACCAATGCCGCTGTCATCACCGGCAACGGCGCGCTCACAAACTACAGCATTCTTCTGGACGACGTCTGCGTCCGCCCCGCGTTGTGGATCGATCTGACGTCAGGACGATTCTGATTTCCGTCTGTTGCGCATGGCCGTGCCGCTGCCGCTGCCATTGCATTTTGATTTGCCGCGGGAGGAGACATGTATATCCGGGGACTTTCGATTGACTGGAATGAAATCGGTCCGGACAGCTATCTGAGGGAGATCGACGCCATCCGGGACCTGGACGGACTGTCGTTCCACCGGCCGATCACGTTTTTCGTGGGGGAGAACGGCAGCGGGAAGTCGACGCTCTTAGAGGCGATCGCGGTCGCCTATGGCTTTAACCCCGAGGGCGGGACGAGAAACTATCATTTCTCTACCAGGGATACCCACAGCGAGCTGTGCGACGCGATCAGGCTCATTAGGAATCCCTCAAAGCCAAGATGGGGATATTTCCTGAGGGCGGAGAGCTTTTACAATGTGGCCACGGCGGAGGAGGGCTACGCGGAGGTCTCCAGGGAATATCACCGGAAATCCCACGGCGAAAGCTTTTTAGCCGTCGCGCAGGACAATTTCCAGGGGAACGGCATGTACCTGCTGGACGAGCCGGAAGCCGCCCTGTCGCCGCAGAGGCAGCTGACCCTGCTGATGGAAATCGTCCGCTGCGCGAAACGGAACGCGCAGTTTATCATCGTCACGCATTCTCCCATCCTGCTGGCGATCCCGGATGCGGAGATCCTGAGCTTTGATGCAGGGCCCATCCATCCGGTGGACTATGAGGATACGGACAGCTACAGGATCACGGAAATGTTCATCCGGGATCGGAAGAGACTGCTGAACAGGCTGCTGGAAGAAGAGTAAATTAAAGTGAAAGGATTTGGCTCCGATGAAACACAGTCTCCGTTCCTTCCTGATCGTCCTGCTGGGGTTGACGCTCGCGGTGTCGCCACTGGTGGTGTCACCACACGGCGCGCTGGCCTCGGGCGCGAACTATGATCAGCAGTATGAGCTGGCCATCGGCCTGCTCAGGGATTTGCTGAACGCGGACAACCTCCGGGAAGCGGCCAGGCTCTTCCGCGAGCTGGGCTCACAGAGTTTGTCGCGGTATTACGTGTATTACACCGACGTGATCCTCCGGCTGCAGGAGGACGACGCGGCGGCCATCGGCGAGGCGCTGGATACGCTGGATTTTCTGGAAATGAATGAAGCGTTTACCGCCGACCTGGCGGCGCGGAAGCTGCCGGGCTGCGCGGACCTGCGGCGGTACGGGGAAGCGCGGCAGCTGGAGCTGGGGGAGCGCTATGCGGAGGCGCAGGCGATCTTCGCGTCGCTGTCCATCCTCGACGCCATCGACCGCACGGTCCGGCTGAATCCCCTGGCCAGGGAGGAGCAGCGCCAGGCGGAGGAGCGGGCGGAAGCCGAACGGAAGGCCGCTGAAGAAGCGGCGCGCAAGGCGGCTGAGGAAGCGGCGCGCGCGAAGGCCGTGATCACCGCTGGAGATGTAGTCACCTTCGGCCGCTATGAACAGGACAATGACCTTGCCAACGGCCCGGAAGCCATCGAATGGATCGCTTTGGAGGTCCGCGGCGACCGCGCGCTGCTGCTGAGCCAGTACGGGCTGAACGCGCTGCCCTTCCACCATGAGGCGACGTCGGTGCAATGGCGCGACAGCGACATCCGCAGGTGGCTGAACGAGATCTTCCTGAACGCTGCGTTCAGCGCGCGGGAACGGGAGGGCATCCTGACCACGGACGTCGACAACAGCGCCGCGCAGGGAATGTATCCTGTGACCGGCTGGAGCGATACGGAGGACCGGGTGTTCCTGCTGAGCTATGCGGAAACCCGGCGCATCGCCACAGGCACGCTGAGCTGCCAGGCCACCGCCTATGCGCGGGACGCGCGCGGCGCACTGTACAGTGACGTAGAGGACAAAGCGCTTTGCAGCTGGTGGCTCCGCTCGCCCGGCGAGTCTGAGGGGAGCGCGATGGGGTTCAGTCCGTCCTGCACCGTCGGATATGAGGCGGTCGACCTGGCCGGTGTTGCCGTCCGTCCCACGCTGTGGGTATACCTGAACGCGGACGTCCTGAACCGCTGATGGTTCATGTCATCGATGAAAGAGGAAACACCATGAAGCATGTCATCCGTCCGCTCCTGTCCGTCCTGCTGGCGCTGACGCTCGCGGCTGTGCCGATGGCGGTGTCGCCGCCCAGCGCTTTCGGCGCTGAAACCAACTACGACCAGCAGTATGAGCTGGCCATCGGGCTGCTGCAGGACCTGATGAACACCGGCAAGCTGCGGGAGGCGGCTCAGCTGTTCGGAGAGCTGGGCGCACACAAGCTGTCGCGCTACTTCGCGTACTATGTGGATACCGTGATCCAGCTGCAGTCCGATGACGCGGAGGCGATCGGGCGCTGCCTGGACAGCCTGCCGTACCTGGCGAAAAACCGGGCGTTTACGGATCAGCTCGCTGAACGCCAGCTCCCATCCTGCGCGGCGCTGGAAAGCTATGCCAAAGCGAAGCGGCTGGAGCTGGACCGGCGGTACGCCGAAGCGCAGGCGATTTACGAGTCGCTGGAGATCCTGGACGCTATCGACCGCACCATCGCGCTGATCCCGCTCGTCAGGGAGGAGCAGGCGGAGGCCGCGCGGAAGGCGGCCGAGGAAGCCGCGGCGGAGGCCGCGCGGAGGGCGGCGGAGGAAGCGGAGCGGGCAGAGGCCGAGCGCCAAGCCGCGGAGGAAGCAGCGCGGGCAGAGGCCGAGCGCCAAGCCGCGGAGGAAGCAGCGCGGCAGGAGGCCGAGCGCAGGGCGGCGGAGGAAGCCGCGGCCGTGCGGCTGCCCGAGTCGGTCCGCGTGGGCGACATCATCGCATTTGGCCGTTATGAGCAGGACTGCAACGCCGAAAACGGCCCGGAGCCCATCGAATGGCTGGTGCTGGATACCAATGGTATCACCTGTCTGGTGCTGAGCCTGTACGGCCTGGATTCGTTTTATGAGAAAGGACCCTATAGCAGTTATCGTCGCGTGGACAGAAACTGGCTGAACGGGACCTTCCTGACCTCTGCCTTCACCGACGGGGAACAACGCATGATTCTGGAGACGCTGGTGGATAACGGCGCAGACCAGGGCGTGCCGGGCTGGTCCACATCGTGGCAAGGTTCTGTGAAAGAACGGCTGTTCCTGCTGAGCTACGCGCAGGCAACCAGTTACCTGGGCGTGAGCGTCGATCGGAGTGTCAAACAGGCGCGGGCGGGGACCACGGCCTACGCTTCCCTGCGCGGCATCCGCACGGACAGCCAATACACCACCAACAACGGCAGCCCCGCGTGTGCCTGGTGGCTGCGCTCCCCGGGCCGCGTGGAGGGATACACCGCATTTGTGAAGGCGGAAGGCACGGTGGGCTATTACACCGAGGCTCCGCAGACCATCGCCGTCCGCCCCGCAATGCGGATCAACCTGGCGGCGGGAAAGTAAGCGGAAAATGCAGAACGCAGAATGTGAAGATGGCCAGCGCCATTCATTCGACATTCTGCGTTCTGCATTCTGTATGATCTGTGTCCTGCGCGCTACATGCCGCATCAATCGAAATTGTCTTCCACAAACTCGCAGTGGCCGAACTGGCGGCAGAAGATTTCCGCCGGGCTTCCCGTCACGCCGTAAACGTACACGTGGGGACAGCCGTCGAACACGTCCTCGCCGAGGGTGCAGCGGGCGGGGATGCGGATCTGCGTCAGGTTCGGGCAGTTGCTGAAAGCGCGGTCGCCGATGGACGCGCAGCCCGCCGGAATCTCCACCACGGTGGCGGCGATGCCTGCGAAGGCCTCCGCCTGAATGGCGTTCAGGTCATTGGGCAGCTCAAAGTCCGGAGTGCCGAAGGGCGTGCTGGCCTGCCAGAGCGGCACCGGGGTGATGTCGGCGTATACGCTGTACGCTATTCCCGCCACCACCGGTTGCAATAAAATAAATCCTTCGGTATAATCAGGGAAAGAGACAGAGAGGGGGAAACGGGATGTCCAAACACATGACCACGGTGGACGGGCTGTGCGGCATCAAGCTGCATTATGACGAGAAAGGCCGCTATGTCGGACAATCGGTGCCCGGAGTGGTCAAGGGCACGATGACCCATTACGATGCCAGCGGCCGCGTCGTCGGCACGTCGATGCCAGGATTGTTTCAAAATCAGTCGCTGCACTTCGACGCCGCGGGCAAGTCCATCGGCGTATCGGGACCCGGTTTGTTCGGTTCGCAGGTGATGATCGGGTCCAACGGCGGCGTTAGCGTCACGGGGAAGAGGGTGTTCGGCGTCCAGATGACAGACCTGTCCGATGACTTGTGTTCAGACCCGGACGACCTGTTTTCAGACCCGGACGATCCGTTTTTGGACCCGGACGACGCATTCTGAGGCGGGACGCTTCGGCGCCGTCCGCCTCATGGCCGGTCAGCGGATGACATTGGTTGAAAAATCGGTCGAAAGCGTCGCCAGCTTCTTGTTTTTGGTGAGATCCAGTTTCGTCAGGGAATTGCTCCTGCATTCAAGCGTGGTCAGGGCGGGATTTTTGCTCACATCCAGGCTGGTCAGCTGATTGTTGTCGCAAACCAGCTCGGTCAGGGCGGCGCAGTTCCTCACGTTCAGGTTCGTCAGCACGTTCTTACCACACAGCAGCCTGATTAAAGCGGTGTTGTTGCTGAGATCCAGGCCGGTCAGTCCGTTGAAGCTGCAGTCAAGAAAACGTAACGCAGTATTCCTGCTGAGATCCAGGCTGGTCAGCTGATTGCTGTCGCACAAGAGACTGGTTAAAGCGGTGTTGTTGCTGAGATTCAGGCGAGTCAGCTGATTGTCGCTGCAGCATAAATACACCAATGCTCTGTTGTTGCTGAGATCCAGGCTGATGGGACGGTTTTTTTGACACGAGAGATAATACAAAGCGGTGTTGTTGCTGACGTTCAGCCTGGTCAGGCGATTCTCGTCGCAGACGAGTACTTCCAATGCTGTGTTGTGACTCACGTCAAGCCTCGCAATCCGATTGTCGCTGCAATCCAGTTCAACTAATTTGGTGTTTTTGCTGACATCCAGGCTGGTCAGCAGATTGCCGTCGCACCCAAAGGAGTGCAAGGCGGTGTTTTTGCTGACGTCCAGGCTGGTCAGCCGGTTGCCGGTGCAGGAAAGAATTTCCAGCTTCGTGAAGTATTCTATGCCTGCGAGGTCTGCCCACCCTTTGTTATTGAGCAGTAGTTCGGTGGTATTGTTGATTTCCACATCACTCAGCAAACCGTCATGGTCGCGGTCGCACGCTTCGCTGATATACGCGCGGAAGCCAGCGTCAGGGAAGGTCTTTTCGCTGATGGCTACCCCATCCTGCGATTTGGTAGCGGCGTAGGCGTACTGCGTCCCCAGGTTTACCTTACCGGCGATCGATTGGAGGGAAAACTCGTAATCCGTATCCGGGGTCAGGCCCGAAAATGTGACAGTGGTGTTCAGACCGCAGTCAGTGATATGCCAGCTGGTTTCTCCATTCTGCCGCCAGGCGGCCGAATACCTTGTGACGTGCTCGCCGTTCTGCCATGTCAGTGTGGCCTCCGTGGCGGTGCATCGGGCTGTGAATTCGGTGGCCCAGATCGGCTCGTCTGTTTCGGAAGCGGGCACATACCCGATCAGGTCGGCGATGGCCGCCTGGCGGCTCTCGCTGTCCTGGTAACGGTTGGTCTGGCCAAAGGCATAATACGCGCGGGCAAACGCGCCCATGTTCAGCCATTCCATCGCGCGCTCGTACGCGGCCTTGTCCTGACCGGATTTCAGGGCGAAATAGCGGACGCTGGCGTCAAAATAGCTCATGCACTGCTCATAATCGGCGATAGCGGCTTCAGGCTGCTGGTTGTATTCATGCTCACGCCCGGCGGCGTACAGCGCCAGCTCCTCCACGCTGCCGATCGCCGAGCCCTTCAGCGTTTCCGCCAGATAGGCCTTGAACTTCGTGTCCTTGTCCAGCATCTGCAGCAGCAGCATCAGATCGTAATCGTACGCGTCATTTTCCAGCTTTTCCAGGATCCTTGTGTACGACAGGAGCGCGGGGCTTTGCTCATATCTGCCCAGCCCGCTGAATACCTCCCCGATTCCCGCGAGGGAAATACTGCTCTCGCCGTAGGTCTCGATATAGGTTTCGAGGTTCGAGACGGCAGAAGCATACAGGCTTTCCCTTTCAGCGCTCGTCATGGTCGCGGCAAGCCCCGGCACGGCGCACAGCACGAGCGCGAGGACAACGGCCATAAATCCCTGCAAATGATGACGTCTCATACTTCCAGTCCCTTTCAGATCAGCGCTTCTCCCTGATCAGCCCTGTGAAGCGCGGTATGTCAAATGGTGCCTGTACAGTCTACGACTGAACAGGCACATCTTTCCAGCATTGAGGATCGCGCGCGTAGAAGTCGCCGGTCTTCGCGCTGGCGACAGCGGGACAGCCCCGGCACCAGCGCAGCAGCTCGCAATCCGCGCATTTTTTGAACGACTGATAGTGCCGGTAGGCGTCCATGGGGCCGGCCCAGATCGCGCCCAGGTCATCGGCCAGGACATTGCCCACCTTGCTGTTCAGCACCCGGCGGCAGGCGTATACATCGCCGTTCGGCAGCAGCGTCAAATGGGTCTGACCGCAGTGGCAGCCGCCATAGATCACGCCGGGGATCGCGTCCTGCGGGATGGTGAACGCGCCGCGCTCGTAATCATAGAGGGTCCACAGATGGTCCTTTTTCCCGAAGACGGTCGTGCAGCCGTGGGCCTTCAGGCCGCGGATGGTTTCCGCGCAGCGGGTCAGCAGCGCCTTGTATTCCTCTGGCGCGATGCCCACGTCCTTGTCTGCGCCGGTGGGACAGTAGCGCGAAAAGGCGTAGGTGCCCACGTTGGCCGCCGCCATGGCCTCGATGATGGCGGGCAGCTCGGCCTGGTTCAGGCTGCTGACGGTGGTCATCACGGCGGAATGCAGGCCAGCCCGGTTCAGCATGCCGATCTTCTCCACGGTTTCCCGGTAGGAACCGGGCTTGCGCAGCGCGTCATGGGTCTGTTCCAGCCCGTCGATGGACAGCTGGTAGGACCTGCACCCGTACTTTTTGAGCCGTTTGCAGACCTGGTCCGTCAGGTGGAACGGATTGCCCAGGATCGTGAACGGCGCTTTCAGCTGATGCAGCAGTTCCGCCAAATCCCAGAACTGGGGATGCAGCAGCGGATCGCCGCCGGTCAGGCAGAAATACGGTGCATAGCCCATCGCGTCGCAGAATGTCAGGCAGTTGGCCAGCGTCTGGCGCATCTGGGGCAGGGTCATGGCCTGTGGCGCTTTCCGGCTGTCCTCGGCGTAAATGTAACAGTGCTTGCAGCGCTGGTCACACGCGTCGGTGATATGCCACTGGAAGACAAAATGCGGCTTTTCAGGCGCTTGCGGTTGACGCTTCGTGAGTTTCATACAGGATACTCCTCCCGTTCCAGGCGCAGGACGCCGCCGGCTGTTTCCAGCGTCAGGCGCTCGTCCTCCAGGGTATAATACATATAACCGTTCTCCAGGTGAATGTTGCTCTCATCATAATGGCAGGGGAAGGTCACCTGCTGTTCTTCCCCGTCCAGCCGGTATTCCACGGTGAAGCTGTCCGACACCAGCGCCAGATGGATGTCGGTGGCCCCGGTCAGGCCTAGCGCCGCCGCTTCAGCGGGATCAGTCGCCTTCCACCGGCCTTCGAATTGATACCGGTAGGGCAGTCCGGCGTTTTTGAAAATGGTTTCTGCATGCGTCCCGGGAAAGACCATCGCTGTCAGCTTCGGATTGTCGGAAAACGGAGAGGACCAGGCTTCAATCTTGGTCAGGGATTTCGGCAGATACAGCGCCCTGAGCGCTGAGCAGAAATAAAAGCAATTGTCGTGAATGCTTTCTACGCCTTCCCGGAACACCGCGGTTTGTAAAGCATCACAGCGCGCAAAGCACCAGGCCCCGGGTTCTTCGACCGTTCCGGGGATGGTGATGGTTTTAAGAGCGCTGCAACCGTAGAAGGCGTCATCACCCAGCGTGGTCAGGCCATCCGGCAGTGTGACCTGCTGCAGGGCTTCGCATGAATAGAAGGCGCGGTTTTCGATCGTCGTCACGGACGAAGGGATCCCGATGGAAGCGAGGGAACGGCAGTAGGAGAAAGCGTCAGGCTCGATGGTCTCCAGTGCTTCGGGCAGCAGGACCTCCTTCAGCTGCTCACATTGATAGAAAATGGCCTGAGGCAGCACCTTCGCCTGGGAATTGAGATCCGCCTTCCACAGCTGATCACATCCATAGAAGGCCATTTCACCCAAGAATGTCACTTGCGGTGGCAGGGCGATTTCTGTCAGGTTCGTCAACGCGAAAGCACCGGCGCCGATTTCCGTGACGGAAGCCGGCAGCGCCACCAGCGTCATGGAACGGAGGCAGGTCATCGCGTTGTCACCGATCCTGCGGATGCCGTCCGGCACGCGGATGATCGCGTGGTCGTCAATCATGGTCAGCAGGGTCTGCGTCTTCCGGTCGATCAGCATACCGTCGACCATCTGGTACGTCTCGCTGTCCTGCTCCCAGCCGATGGAGCGCAGGGCCCAGCAGTATCTGATGGCCCCTTCCTGGATCAGCGAAACGCCGGACAGGCCGTCGATGCGTTTCAGGATATGACAGGCTGAAAAAGCGGCCTTTTGGACTTCCCGGACGGAAGCGGGCAGCTGTATGGTGCTGATCAGGCCGCAGTCATCAAAGGCTTTGTATTCAATCAGTTCCGTGCCCTCGCGGACCTTCAGCAGGATCGCCGACTTGGATCGGGGGCAGAACGCCAACGCGCTGCCGCGGTACAGCAGGCCGTCTTCGCTCTGAAACACGGGGTTTCCATCCTCGACGATAAAGGCCTCCAGCGACTCGGGAAAGAAGTACGAAGGCGGCAACTCCTCCTCCGGGATGAACTCCACATTCTTGACAGTGGCCGGCAGATAGAGCCGCTTCAGATGCTCCGAATTGCGGAACACGCCGCCATACAGGACAGTGGTCCCCTCCGGCACATGCACCTCTTCAGCCGTGCTGGCAGGAGCCGTCAGGATCAGCTTGTCTCCCTGGCACAGCGCGTCGTCCTGGGCATGGAATACCGGATTGCCCTCCGCGACCGTCAGATGCTGCACCGCTTTCGGCAAAACCAGATTTGCGCCGTCCGCAGGATCGCCGCTGTAATTCACCACGGTCCGAAGACTTGCCGGCAGCGTGATGGAGGTGATGGGATCATCGTCCTCAAAAGTATAGTAGTAAATGCCGGTCACCAGATAACTGTCCAGCGTTTCGGGCACCACGACCTCTGTCACCGGGACGGAAGGTTCATACCCGGTAATATAGATTTCTTTGATTTCCTTCTCTTTCGGCTGTCCCGTAAAAAAACGGTATTCCCAATCGCCGCTGGCTGCGGCCCGGGCGCTTTGGACACCGGCAAACAGCAGGGCCAGACAGAAAACGGACAGCCAGATATGTGTGCGTTTCATCGTTCGATCTCCCTTATCAGAAGCTGCCGCTGCCACCGGAGCCGCAGGACGAGCAGGACGAGCCCGACGAACAGGACGAACCGGACGAGCAGGAGGAGCCGGATGAGCAGGACGAGCAGGACGAGCAGGACGAGCCGGAAGAGGTGCGAATGGTCCGCTGGGTTTGACTGATATGGTTCCTGCTGAGCGTTTTCACCCGGCAATCATATTTCACGTTGCGGTACATCGTCCGCCTGGCAGGGACAGGCTGGATGCTCTTTTTCTGAATCACCATGAAGGTGATCAGCAGCGCCAGTCCCACGGCGGTCATCAGCGCGCAGATCCATCGCATGAAGGAAAATGCCCGCATCCCGTTACGCGCGTCATGAATGGCCTCGAAGGCCCGGATCGCGCATTCCGCGAAATCGCCCTCGGAGGCATAGCCGCGGACCCTGTCTATGATGGCGTTGATCTCCGAGGTGTCCACCGTCTCCTGAAGGTCGCCGCGGGTCAGGATACAGAATTGCCTGCGCGACATATCAATGAAAAAGGAGGCGCTGGGATGACTCACCAGAGGACTGACCTCATGGTCCACGTATTGCTGAAGCCGAAGCAGGGAAGGGTTACCTGATTCTGACCGGGTCGTCCAGAACACCACATCGCAGTAATCGGTCATCGGGAGCACGGCTTCCAGCAGCGTTTCCTCTTCATCGGGCGTCAGCAGGTCCGCCCCGTCATCCAGGATGATCCCGTAGCCTTTCGGGCCGCTGCCGGAAAGCCGCTGCGCCGGCGGCGGTGTGGGCGTTGGCGTGGGGGAAGGCGTGGGCGTGGGGGAAGGCGTGGGCGTGGGGGAAGGCGTGGGCGACGGGGTATAGGTGAACAATGGCAGCTGCAGCGGGCGCTGCGTTGGATCGGTCTCGCTGCCCTGGGCCGCAAAGGCCATCAGCAGGCAGACGGACAGCGCCAGCAGCCACAGGAGAGAAAGACGCCGCTTCATATCGTTTCATCCCCCTTCCCGAAAAAGGGCACCGGACGGGAGACGTATTCGTTGTGCATGAGGAAGCCCCTGATCAGTACTGCCAGGGTGAGACCGTAATTGACCAGGATCAGGAGATAGAACCAGATGGAATGGGCAATGAAAGGGCCCAGGAGCCACATCAGTCCGCACAGCGCAATGTGGGCGATCAGCGCAGCCCTGAAATGGCTAGACATTTCAGAGAGTTGTAAGAGCATGAAGGCTTCCAGAATGCCGGAGATCAGGGTGAGCACCGGGGGCAGCATGGCGCGGTCGGAAATATACTGGTCCAGATAGAGCGGCGGGTTGTCCGCTGTCACGTATCCGATTAAAAACACCGATGTGGCCACAGCTGATATGATGCCGATCCATTTCATGCGGATGATCGGCTTCGCCTCGTTTCCATCGGGCAGATCGTCAGGATTCAGGATCTGGTCTCCAGAGGACGAGCGGTTTTTCTTCATCAGCCGTGTCAGATCATCATCCTGCTGCGCTTTTTGGGAAACCCTGTTCAGGAAGGGACCAATCACGTTCCAGCAGATCATGGCCAGGACGCAGCTGAGGGCTGCGGTGATTCGTGGACGGAGCAGGATGATGTGATGCAGGCCCACGAGCAGCGCCGTCAGGATCAGGGTGACGACGCCCGCGGTGATGCCCGCGCGCTTTGGGCTGACAGGCAGATCGCTGAGGATTGCGCCGCTGTTGCCGTTGACCGCGGTGTAAATGACCTTTTCTCCCTGCCTGGTGGCCAGCAGCCAGACGGGCAACAGTACCAGCTCGGCCTTCCCCTTGAAATTGGACGGGAAACACGCAACGGTATGGGCTTCCTGCCCGATAAGGCGGCTGTTGAAGATCCGCTGCGCCGTCCTGGACAGCCAGTTGTAGCAGGCCTTCGGGTCCAGGTCCGGCGCTTCCGCGTACATGCCGGCCAGGTAAGCCGGACCAAACGGCACGAGGTTATCGAGTCTGAAGTTCAGCGCCTGGGCGGTCTCATCATCAAACTGGCTGCTCGCGTCATACAGTACATTGCTGATGCTGACACGGTTGTCCAACTCCGCCTCATACGTATCCGTGTATTCGACGTTGCCGACGGTCGTGGTCTTGCTATAGAGGCCCTTGCTGGGCCCGTCGCCGCTGCCGGAATAGCGCCAGAAGGGTACATAGACCGGCCGGAAATGGCTGATGGTCTCCTGGCTGGCCATCTCCTCCGGCACGAACCGGGATTCGCTGAGCCGCTGGCGGTAGATCTGCTCGCACTCCTCCCTTGTCACAGTAAAGGGCGCGATCATCGACGGGCGCAGCATGTGCGAAATCCGCTCCGTCAGCACCACATCCGCGCCGCAGTAGCTGCAGAAGCTGGTGGCGCTGGTCTGGGTCGTGTACAGCGCCGCGCCGCAGGAGGGACACCGGTATTCCAGCGTCTGCAAGGTGTCCGGTGTCTGCTCGTCCGCCAGCTCTTTGAGGGGCTGAACCGTGTGTATGCCGACCGTCCTCCCGCAGGAGGTACAGCGCATGTTCCGCGCTTTTTTATTAATGTCGTAGACCAGCGCGCCGCCGCAGGCTTCACACCGGAATTGAAGCCCTTCTTTTCTGTCCTGAAATGCTGATGATTGTTCTGCCATGTTTCGCCTCCACGTATTTCGGTTCCGCGGCGCTCGTCCGTCGGAGAAGGTGACCATTATACGCTGAAAAGGATCGCCTCTGGCCCATTTTCAGGCATGACTAAAGAAATACATTCTCCAAAAAGCGCCAAAATCCTGCTAAAATCAGGCGCGAACATGATTTTTGGGATGCGCGACCGGATTCTGCCGCGGACTCTGACCGCCTTTGGCCAATTGTGAAAATTTTGAAAAGGATCTTTATTCTGTATTGACAATATGTTTCGCCAAACTGATGGTACCGTTTGTTTTTTGCTGAAATGTAATCTTCGACGGCGCGGGATGCGCCGCCGTTTTTTGCCCCCGTAGTGGTTTCTGTAGTGGTTTGCCGAAAATAACCTTTTCAGAAGTCATGATTTTTTCAAAGAAGAAGCCCCCGAATCCTTAGTGGAATCAGGGGCTTTCGTCTGGAGCTGATGACCGGATTTGAACCGGTGACCTCATCCTTACCAAGGATGCGCTCTACCGACTGAGCTACATCAGCGACAACGGTGTTATCTTATCAGAAAAACGGCACGCTGTCAAGGGTTTTGAAAAAATTTTGTTTTCGGAAATAGTGCTCGGAATAGGGACCGTCCTTAAAATGGGATAAAATGTCACATAATATGTCACATTTTTGGAAAAAATAGCGTCGAAAACGACTGATTACACTTTGGATATAGCAGATTGCTCGTGTCACATAAAATGTCACATCGGGGGCTTTTGAGTACTGGAAATTGTTGCAATAATTGAACCATTCTTGCCATTACTCGATGTAGTGATCCATAAACATCTGGCTGTAATTGGCAATGCGGTTGTTACTCGTAGCAATGATAGAATTCTAAGCGGATTTTGGTTTTGCCGTCGTCTGCTTTGCCGATGGTGGCCCCTTCTGGCTTGATGTATTCATTGGCCCACTCTTCTAAATCAAGCTCAAGCTTGCCGTCGGTCTCTAAGACAATCTCCACGATTTCAACGCCGGAATACTCCAGCACCGCATCTGTTGCTTTGTAATGCAGCACTGAGCCATTGTGATGGTTCACCACGGTTTTCCCTATTGCGCGTTGCATCAGTCGGTACCACTTACCCGCAAACGGGACCTCGTCCGGGAAGTCATCTTCCGGGTCTTCTGGCTCAAAATTGCTCTCAACCCAGTTCAGCAAACCGTCGAGATACTTGCATAGCTTTTCGATTTGCTCGAGCTTTTCGGCAACGGGCTTCGTCTTTGGCGGGAATAGCTCATTGCTTTCGTCTCTGCCCGTGCGCTCTAAGATGTTTTTCCATTCATCGATGACGTTTTCCGGAGCCCCAGCAAGCCTGAGAGCGCCAATCTTGGCGAAGTAATCGTTGGCCGGTTCAGTCTTGAATCCCTCACCCTCGGCCCAAATTTCGGCTTGCTCTGGATCGCGCTATAGGCTGTAAAACGCGTACGGCTCATGCTCGCATAGGTCACGCAATTGTTCACGCTGTTCGTCGGTGATCTCCTTCGGGTCAATATCGTCCAGATATTTCAAGTCTCTATCACTCCTCTCTGATGCCGCTCTCGCGGTCAAGCTCTTGTTCAATGACTTCCGATGCCGATTCAGCCCCTTTTGTCAGAAGTGCAAAAGAAAAGGATGATTGGCCGCGTGGGGATCGGCGGTGTAGGCGGGGGACAAGGGATAGGCAAAATGCGGCAGGGGACCTGTGCGACGAGGAAATCAGGCGGAGCCGGCTGCGACGGTCAGTAGCCGATGGTGGCGGAACGGATCAGGTAGAGGATCAGCAGGTGCGCGGGATACATGGCGTAAAAAACGTACTTCATGGCGCGGCCCCGAATCCACCCGCGTTTTCCGTTGTACAGAGCGATCGGGACGAAGCCGAACGCCGCCAGCCAGTCGGCGTAGAGGACGCAGCTGCCCGCGACAGCCTGGCGCAGCCGGTCGCTTCGCAGCAGGTACAGCACGATGATGAATCCATATCCGGCGGCGCCGTAGTCCACGTGGCCGAACAGCGACAGGCCCAGCAGCGCAAAGAGCGCGCCAGCCTGGATGACCCTGTGCGTCTGCAGGTCACGCAGCGCCCACATGCCCAGCAGGCCGAACAGCATGGTGAACATTACGTTCTGGTGCGCGAGGAGCAGCGTGCCCGCGTGGGAAAGGTTCCAGGGCAGTTCGGACACGAGCGCGAGGATCAGCAGGTCGCGCGCGTAGCGCTTCACGCTGGACGTATGCAGGAAGCCCTCGACCAGCAGGAAAGCGTAGATCGGGAAGCTGATCCGCCCGACGCAGCGCATCAGCGTGTACAGGTCCAGGACACGCCCGCCGAGCCGCAGTACGACGAAATCGCTGTTCCGCAGCAGGATGGACGCGGTGTGGTCAATCAGCATGGACGTGAGCGCGATCAGCTTGAGCGCCGTGCCGTCCAGTATCCGGTACCGTTTCATTGTAAGCCTCAGTTCGCTGAAGCCGTCCGTTGACGTAAAACCTCTTTTGCGCGAATCCTATCATTTTCATCAGCCACTGTCAAGCGGAGCATTTCAGCAGTCATTCGAGGTTTTCGGTTCCGGTTGACAGAGGTGCGGCACGTCTGATAGAATACAGGCACACATGCTTGCACCGGCCGAGCGCCTGTAAGCCGCTGCGCTGTCCCAGAGGGGAGAAAATATAGATATCGGAGGTCAGGTCGGTGAGCTATATTCATGTACGGGCGCTCAGCAAGCGGTTCATCGTGCGCAGGAAGCGCGAAAAGGGCGCGCTGCTGAGGGAAAGGAAGACGGTGACCGCGCTGGACGCGGTGTCATTCGACATCGAACAGGGGGAACTGGTGGGGTATATCGGCCCCAACGGCGCCGGGAAATCCACCACGGTGAAGATCCTGTCCGGCATCCTGACGCCGGACGGGGGCGAGGCGACGGTGGGCGGGCGCGTGCCCTGGCTGGAGCGCAGGCGGCACGTGGAACGGATCGGCGTGGTATTCGGCCAGCGGACACAGCTGTGGTGGGACGTGCCGGTGATCGACAGCTTTTCCCTGCTGAAGGAGATCTATCGCATCCCGGAGGCGCGGTACCGGCGGC
>CAMNEH010000002.1 GCA_946536315.1 uncultured Clostridia bacterium | reverse complement strand
GACGTCGGGACGGCTGAGAATACCTGCGCGATCGACTGGGGCGCGACCGATCCGGCCAACTACAACGTCATCGAATACCTCGGAACGCTGGAGATCACGCCCCCGCCGGCGGTCGTGATCACCGCAGACAGCGTCAGCAAGGTCTATGACGGCACGGCGCTGATGAGCGACGGCTATACCGTGACGGGCCTTGCGGACGGCTTTACCTGCGTCGCCGAAACGGCCGGCGCGCAGACTGACGCCGGGACGGCTGCCCATACGATCGCCTCTTACCGTATCCTGGATGCGGCTGAAACGGATGTCACCGCCAACTTCAGCGATATCACCGTGGCGGACGGCGCGCTGACCGTGCTCCCGCTGCAGGTGAATATCACGCTGAACAGCGCGACGGCGGTGTACACGCATGATACACACATCGTGGAACTGAATGCGGCTTACGGCAACGGGACGCATGCGGGCGAGGCGGTGCCCGGCATGACTTCTGCCACGCCCGCGAAGCTCGAAGCGCAGTATACCCTGTTTACGGGCGATGTCATTGAAGTGACGGAGCCGGGCGTTGGCGCGGGCGTCGGAACGTATACGGCCACGGCCACCGCCGCGGTCGCCTCGGGAAACGCCGCCAACTATGCCCTCTCGATCACCGACGGCACCCTCACGGTGACGCCGGCGACGCTGAGCGTGACGACCGGCTCCGCCAGCAAGCAATACGACGGCGAGCCGCTGACCAAAGCCGAAGCGACGCTCACGGGCCTGATCGGCGGGGAGACCGCCGCGGTCACCGCGACCGGTGCGATCACCGACGTCGGCACGGCGGACAATGCCTATACGATCACCTGGGGGACGGCTGATCCGGCCAACTATACCATCGCCGAGAGCCTCGGCACGCTGGAGGTCACTGTCAACACGAATCCGATCTACATCTACGCGGACAGTGAGACCAGGGAATACGACGGAACACCGCTCACTTCCGACACTTTCACATATGAGATGCTGCCGGATGGCTTTACGCTGGATGTAACGATCTCCGGCAGCCAGACGGACGCCGGCAGCGGCGATAACCTGATCACCGATTATCAGATCCTGAAGGGCAGTCAGGACGTGACGGAGCACTTTACCAACGTGATCACGGAGAAGGGTACGCTGACAGTCACTCCGAAGGCGGTGACAGTGACGACCGGTTCGGTCAGCAAGGTCTACGACGGAACGCCGCTGACCAGCGACGTCGTCACCGTCACAGGCCTCATTTCCGGCGAAACCATGATTGTGACCCCCAATGGCAGCGTCACAACTGCAGGAACGGGATATAACACCTATTCCATCGAATGGGGCACGGCCAAGGAAAGCAATTACAAGATCCATGACTCCCTCGGCACCCTGACCGTTGAACGCCTCCAGCTGAATTTCACCCTCGCTGATACCGAGTACGAATATCAGGGTACCAATTACCTCGACTATACACCGAAGCCTCAGGTCACGCTGGTATTTGGCAACGGCCCGCATGCGGGCGAAACCGCCGCTTTAAGCAGCCATGCGACCACAGTGAATTCCCAGAACAGGATCACTTCAACCCAGGCTTTCTACAATCTGTTCACAGGTCACAAAATCTTCCTGAATATCAAGGGAGTCAGCAGCTACACCGGAAATCATACGATGAGCGGCGACTACATTTACATAATGGGCGGAGGGCAATGGGCGGATTGCTACACATGGAGCTGCAACACCGCCAACTGGACCGTACATCCGAGGCCGCTGACCGTCCAGACAGCCTCAGCCAGCAAACCCTACGACGGCACACCGCTCACTGACAGCACAGTGACCCTCACCGGCCTCGCGGCCACCGACACAGCGGTCACCGCGGCCGCCAACGGCACCATCACCGACGTGGGTTCTGTGGAGAATACCTACACCATCAACTGGGGCGATGTCCGTGCGGATGATTACGCGATCACGGATATTCTCGGCACGCTGGAAGTCACGAATAACAATGTCGTGGTCACCATCACCGCAGCCAGCAGTTCCAAAGTGTATGACGGCACGCCGCTGACAGACGCCGGATACACCGTGACCGGCAGCCTGCCGGCGGGCGTGGAGCCTGTCGTTACCGTGACCGGCAGCCAAACGGAAGCCGGCAGCAGCGAAAACAAGATCAGCTTTACGCTCATGAAGGACGGCAACGACGTTACGGCGCTCTTCCCCAACGTCACCGGAGTGGCCGGCACGCTCACGGTGGACAAGGCCCCGCTGACCGTAACGACCGGCTCCGCCAGCAAGGTGTACGACGGCACGGCGCTGACCAGCAGCGAAGCCTCCATCACCGGTCTGGTGCCGGATGAAACGGCGACCGCCACGGCAACCGGAACGATCACCGATGTCGGCACGGCGGAGAACACGTATACCATTGAATGGGGCACTGCGAAGGCGGCTAACTACACGATCATTGAAGAACTGGGAACACTGGAGATAACGTACAATACTGATCCCATCTATATCTACGCGGACAGTGAGACCAGGGAATACGACGGAACACCGCTCACTTCCGACACTTTCACATATGAGATGCTGCCGGATGGCTTTACGCTGGATGTAACGATCTCCGGCAGCCAGACGGACGCCGGCAGCGGCGATAACCTGATCACCGATTATCAGATCCTGAAGGGCAGTCAGGACGTGACGGAGCACTTTACCAACGTGATCACGGAGAAGGGTACGCTGACAGTCACTCCGAAGGCGGTGACAGTGACGACAGGCTCCGCTACCAAGGTGTATGACGGCACACCGCTGACAAAGGATGAAGCCGCTATCTCAGGCCTCGTTCCGGACGAAGTGGTTCATGTCACCGCGGCGGGGACGATCACCGGCGTCGGCACGGCGGACAACACCTACGCGATCGACTGGGGAACGGTGAATAAAGACAACTATACCGTCACGGACGTCCTGGGAACTCTGGAAGTAACAGCCAACACCACCCCGGTCACCATTACTTCCGGCTCCAGCTATATGCGTTACAAGCCCTATGACTGCATCGCGAAAAGCAGTGAGTTTACTGTCGAAGGTCTGCCGGACGGTTTCACCGCCACAGCGACCATGACCGCCCAGCTGAGCTTTGAAGTCGGGTCGATTCCCAACACGATCGATTCGTACCAGATCCTGGATCCGAACAGCCAGGACGCGACCGCGTTCTTCACCAATGTGACGCTGGTGCCCGGCACGCTCACCATCGACAAAGCCATTGTCAATGTCTGGTCGGAAGATCTGACCAAGGTGTATGATAACAGGTATGCCGTCTCCCCCACTGTCGGGTGGGAAGGTATCTACGGCACGGATGATGCGAAAACAGGCATCGGCGTTTCCTCCAACGAGGTGCTCTGGCAGGTCGGAACCATGACTGACGACCTGACCTATTGGTGGAGGAAGCCGGAGCTGGCGTCCCTGTATGAGGTGGAGCTG
Source organism: uncultured Clostridia bacterium (assembly GCA_946536315.1). Taxonomy (GTDB): domain Bacteria; phylum Bacillota; class Clostridia; order Christensenellales; family Aristaeellaceae; genus UBA4246. The sequence continues at coordinate 61,838 of CAMNEH010000002.1, read as the reverse complement.
CATCCCGGCACGCTGAAGATCGTGCCGCTGCAGCTTGAAGTCAGCCTCGGCGGCGGAAGCGTTCTCCTGGGCGACGCGCTGCAGCCCACGATTACCTATGTGAACGGCAACAGGGCCGGTCAGGTCGTGAACCCACTCAGCGTGACGCCCACCAGCGACGGTTATACAGCGAACTTCAAACTGTCCTACGAATATGAGAGTATCGTGCTGACCGTCACAGGTTTCGGCTCCGGTGACGTGGGGACCCATACGCTCGCCGGGAGCTGCGCCTTCAACACCACCAGCGCGTCGAACTTCAGCATTTCATACACCAACGCGGAAGTGACTGTGAACGCCATACCGCTGACCATCTCCACGGGATCGACCAGCCGGCCCTATAACGGAGCGGCCCTGACCAACGCGGAAGTGACCGTGACCGGCCTGGCGGATGGCGACGAGATCAACGTGACCGCAACCGGTACGATCACCGACGTGGGGACTGCCGAGAATACCTGTACCGTCGACTGGGGTACGGTCAACAAAGATAAATATGAGATCACGGAAAGCCTGGGCACCCTGACCATCACAAAGGCGCCTTTGACCATCACAACCGGCTCAGCCAGCAAGACCTATGACGGCACCCCGCTGACCAGTGACCTGTGCACGGTCTCCGGCCTGGTGGACGGCGATGAGATCGCAGTGACCACGACGGGCACGATCACCGACGCCGGCACCGCGCCGAATACCTACAGTATCACCTGGAGCGGCGCTGACGAAGACAACTATGAAGTGACGGCAACCCTAGGCGTCCTCACCGTCAGCAAACGTTCGGCGACCATTTCCACCCAGTCCGAAACCCAGGTCTACAATGGTCAGCCCATTGTGGCGACTTCCGTACCGATGAGCGGTTTCGTGGACGGCGAATACCCGGACGTGACGGCCACCGGCTACCAGAAGGACGTGGGCACGTCAGAGAATACCTATACCATCAACAGCTGGAGCGGCAATCCGGACAACTATGCCATCACCGAAACGCTCGGCACCCTCACCGTGACCAAGCGTGAGGCGACGGTGACCACCGGTTCCAATACCAAGGAATACGACGGCACGCCGCTGACAGAGAATGAAGCGGGGATCACTGGCCTGGCACCTGACGAGGTGGTGACCGTTACCGCGACAGGCGCCATTACGGACGTCGGCACGGCTGAAAATACCTACAGCATCAACTGGGGTACGACGAATCCCGAAAACTATGATATTTCTGAAAGTCTGGGCACGCTGACCGTGAGCGCCAATACCATGCCCATCACAGTTACCGCCGCGTCCCCGGAAAAAACCTATGACGGCACAGCCCTGAGCTGCGAAGCATGCAACATCGACGGCGTCTTCCCGGAAGGCGTTGTATTGACGGCGACGTACTCCGGCAGCCAGACCGACGCGGGCAGCAGCGAAAGCAAGATCGTCTCCTACAAGCTCATGAAAGGCAGCCAGGATGTGACCGCCTTCTTCACCGGCATCGAAACGCAGCCCGGTACCCTGACGGTCCATCCGGCGCCGGCCACCGTCACGACGGGATCCGCCACGAAGATGTTCGACGGCACGCCGCTGACCAAGGCCGAGGCGAGCATCACCGGCCTCATCTCCGGCGAGACCGCCACGGTCACCGCGACCGGGACAATCACCGACGTAGGCACGACGGCCAACACCTATACCATCGATTGGAACGGCGCGAAAGCTGGCAACTACACGATCACGGAAAGCCTCGGCACGCTGGAGGTAACGGGCAACACCGCCGGGATCGTCATTACAGCGCACAGCAGCAGCAAAGCCTACGACGCCACGCCGCTCACCAACAGCAACTTTACCGTCACCGGCCTGCCGGACGGCTACACCTGCACCGCCACGGTCGAAGGAAGCCAGACAGACAAAGGCACCTCGGACAACACGGTGACCGCCTATACGATCCTCGACAGTGAAAACAGGGATGTGACCGCGAGCTTTACGAATGTCACCACGGTCAAAGGTTCCCTCACGATCAACCCCAAATACGGCAGCTTCCGCGCAGAAGGGACCGAGATTTATAACGGTTACCCCCAAACGGGCGGACAAATCGTGACGTACGGCCTGGAGGGGTATACGATCACCCGGCCGACGGTTACAACGTACAGGCTGAAACTGCCGGGCGGCGCGGAGTTCCTGATCGAAGTGGGCGGCGGCGGCACCGACGTGGGCACCTACCCCAGCACATGCACCATCATTTCGGCAAACGCCGCTTGCGACAATTACAATCTCTCCCTGCCATCAAGCACCGTGACCATCAAGCCCAGGACGCTGACCATCACGACCAACACGGACAGCAAGACCTATGATGGAACGCCGCTGACCGGCACGGCCACCGTGACCGGCAGCGCCGAGACGGACGCCATCACGGTGACCGCGGCGTCCATCACAAACGCCGGATCGGTGGAAAACAGCTATACCATCGACTGGAATGGCGCAAACCCGGATAACTACAAAATCAGCGCCACCGTCGGCACCCTGACGGTCAGCAAACGTGAGGCGACCATTAACACCGGAACTGTCGTCACAACTTATAATGGCACGACGGTAACGAATACCAGCGCGTCGCTGAGCGGCTTCGTGGAGGGCGAGTATCCGATCGTCACCACTACCGGCTCTCAGAAGGATGCCGGATCTTCCGCCAACACTTATGACATTGATTGGGGCAGCACCAACAAAGATAATTATGAAATCCAAGAAATCCTGGGCACGCTGACGGTCTACCCGAAAAATATCACGGTCAAAACCGGTTCGGCATCCAAGGAATACGATGGCAGCCCGCTCACAAGTCCGGAAGCCTCTGTCATGGGGCTCATCAGCGGCGAGACGGCCACGGCAGTCACCAATGGCACCATCACTGATATCGGTTCAGCGGAGAATACGTATACCATCAGCTGGGGCAGCGCGAAAGAAGGCAACTACAAGATCGTCTCGGAGGAGATCGGCACACTGACCGTGACGGCCAACACCACGCCGGTCACCATCACCGCCGGATCCGTCACAGGAGTTTATAACGGCATGACGAAGACCTGCTCTGATTATACGGTGGACGGGCTCCCGTCCGGCTTCACCGCCGAAGCTGTCACGTCCGGCGAACAGAAGCTGCCCGGCACGAGCGATAACACGATCACCAGCTATACCATCTATAACCAGAATGATGAGGACCGCACGTCGAGCTTCACCGGCGTGAGCCTGGTCCCCGGCGCGCTGACGGTCACCAAGGCGCCGGTGACCGTGACAGTCAAGGGCAAAACGAAGACCTATGACGGCAAGACCCTGAACACTTACGGGCTTCACTGGGAAGGCATCCTTGCAGCCGACACGCCCACGGCCGCCATTGAAGCAACAATGACCTCCGGCTCGATCAAGGATGTCGGATCGGTTTCTGTCGAAGTGACCGCTTCCCTGAGGGCGGATCTGAAAGACAAGTACGAAATCGTAAGCATCACGCCGGGCACGAACACCGTGGAGCCCGCCGTGCTGACCGTCTCAACCGATTCCGCGAGCAAGGAATACGATGGCTCGCCGCTGACCGCGGCGGTGCACGTGGATGGCCTGCAGAACGGCGAAACCGTGACGGCCGTCGGCGCTTCCCTCACAAATGCGGGCAGCGTGACCAATACCTATACGCTCACCTGGGACGGCACCGCCAAAGCGGGCAACTACACGGTAACGGACGGCACCCTCGGCACCCTGACGGTCAGCAAAGCGCCCCTGACCATCACCACCGGCTCAGCCAGCAAAACGTATGACGGCACCCCGCTGACCAGTGACCTGTGCACGGTCTCCGACCTGGCGGACGGCGATGAGATCGCAGTGACTACGACGGGCACGATCACCGACGCCGGCACCGCGCCGAATACCTACAGCATCACCTGGAGCCACGCTGACGAAAACAACTATGAAGTGGCGGCAACCCTGGGCGTCCTCACCGTCAGCAAGCGGCCGGCGACCATCTCCACCCAGTCCGAAACCCAGGTCTATAACGGCCAGCCGATCGTAGCCACCTCCGTGCCGATGAGCGGCTTCGTGGACGGCGAATACCCGGACGTGACGGCCACCGGCTACCAGAAGGACGTGGGCACGTCAGAGAATACCTATACCATCAACAGCTGGAGCGGCAATCCGGACAACTATACCATCACCGAAACGCTCGGCACCCTCACCGTGACCAAGCGCGAGGCGACGGTGACCACCGGTTCCGCGTCGAAGCCCTACGACGGCACGCCGCTGACGAGCGCGGAGGCGGCCATCACGGGCCTGGTGAGCGACGAAACGGCCACGGCGACCGCTACGGGGACCATCACGGATGTCGGCGCCACGGCCAATACCTGCGAGATCGAATGGGGCACCGCGAACAGCGCGAACTATACCGTGACAGAGGAGCTCGGCACCCTGACGGTGACGCCGAGCAGCGCCGCGGTCACGGTCACCGCCGCCTCCGCGGGTAAAACCTATGACGGCGCGCCGCTGACGGACGATGGCTTTACAGTGACCGGGCTCCCGGCCGGGCTGACCTGCGAGGCGACGGTGACCGGCAGCCAAACGGACGTAGGCGCGGGCGACAATACCGTGACCGCCGTGATCATCCGCAAGGGCGGCACGGACGTCACTTCGTGGTTTACCAACATTCAGACGGTCAAGGGCACGCTGACCGTCGACAAACGGACGCTGACCGTCACCACCGCTTCGGCAGAGAAAGCGTATGACGGCGCCGCGCTGACCGGCGGGGAAGCCTCCGTCACCGGCCTTGCGGACGGGGAAACCGCCACGGTGACCGCCACCGGCAGCATTGAGAACGTGGGCAGCGCGCCCAACACCTATACCATCAGCTGGGGCACGGCTGACAGCGGAAACTATACCATCGTCGAAAGCCTGGGGACCCTCACGGTGAACAAGAACAGCACGCCCATCCAGGTCACCTCCGCCTCCCTGACGGCGGTCTATGACGGCCATCCCCATTACGATACGGAAGCCAGCATGACAGGCGTGCCTGCCGGACTGGATTATTCCGTCGGGACCGACGCGGTCCAGTACGAAGCGGGCAGCTCACCGAACACCGTCTACTATGAAATTTCAAAGGGCGGGATGGATGTCACGTCCTGGTTCACCAATATCACGGTGACCGAGGGAACCCTGACCGTCACCAAAGCGCCCCTGACGGTCGCCACCGATGGCCGAAGCAAGACGTACGACGGAACGCCTCTGACCTGCGACACCTATCACGTGACCGGCCTGGTGGCGGGCGAATCGATCACCGTGACGGTCACGGGCAGCCTGACCAACGCCGGAAACGCGCCGAATACCTTTGATATTGTCTGGAGCGACGCGGACCCGAATAACTATACGCTGACCAAATCGCCGGGCGTCCTGACGGTGATCAGGAAGAGCGCGACCATTTCCACCGGCGGCGGGACCCAGACGTATAACGGCGCGCCCATCGAGAACACCACCGCGCCGATGTCGGGCTTTCTTGACGGCGAGTACCCGAGCGTGTATCCCAACGGCTCGCAGACGGACGTCGGCTCCTCGACCAACACATACACGATCGACTGGGGGAGCGTCAACCGGGACAACTACAGCGTCACGGAGAACCTGGGCACCCTCACGGTCAATCCGGCCACGCTGTCCGTCACCACGTATTCTGACAGCAAAACCTATGACGGCACGCCGCTGACGGCGGGCGCGAGCGTCTACGGCCAGGCGCCGGACGAGGCGATCACCGTCACCGCGACGGGCACGATCACCAACGCCGGCGCTGTCGAAAACAGCTACACCATCCACTGGAACGGCGCGAAGCCGGGCAACTATGTGATTGACGCGGATATGGGCACGCTGACGGTCAGCCCTGCTGCGGTCACCATCACGTCGGCTTCGGACTCAAAGCCATATGACGGAACGCCGCTGACCTGCCATGAAGCGGCCGTCACGGGCCTGGTCGGCAGCGACGCGATATCGATCACCTATACCGGCGCCCAGACCGAAGTGGGCACCAGCGACAATACCTTCACCTACAGCTTCAGCAGCGGAAGCGCGGGCAATTATACCGTCACCACCTCGACGGGCACGCTGACAGTGGTGAGCACGGAATGATGTATGGTTCCTGAAACGAGGTCAACGACATGAAGAAATCGGGACAATTCCTGATTCCCCTGGTTGCCGCGCTGCTGGTGACAGCGCTGGCCGCATCCGGGGCGCTCAAACCGGCGGACCGCTGGATGCAGGACGCCTACTTCCAGCACCCGGGCGTGACGTCGACGGATATTGTCATCATCGGGATCGATGAGAACGCGCTGGAGCAGTTCGGCCCCTACAACACCTGGGACAGGACGGTCGTCGCGTCGGCGCTGGAGGCGCTGGCGGCTGACCCGGACAATCTCCCGGCGGTGGTCGCTGTGGACATCCTGTACGCCGGGGAAACGACGGACGAGGCGGACCTTCGCCTGGCGGGGGCGGCCGCGGCGCTGGGCAACGTCGTCACCGCGTCCATGGCGGAATACGGCGATCAGGTGAAGTATGCGGATGGCCGCGCCGTGTCCCTGAACGCTTCCGCCGTCGTCAATTATGTGCAGCCCTATTTTGAGCTGGCCGCGTATACGACGCAGGGCCATATCAACGCCATGCTCGATACGGACGGCATCCTGCGGCACGCGCTTTTGTATGTGCAGCCCGAAAACGGACGGCGCGTGTATTCCATGGCGTATGAAACCGCGCGGGCCTTCATGGAGCGGCAGGGAAAAACCATCGTTCCGCCGCCGGTGAACGCTACCGGTCACTTTTATGTGCCCATGACGGCGCAGCCGGGGGATTATTACGAAGGCGCGTCGATCGCGGGCCTGATCAGCGGGGAACTCCCCGCCGGGTTCTGGGCGAACAAGATCGTCCTGATCGGCCCCTACGCCGCGTCGCTGCAGGACGCTTATTTCACCTCCATCAATAAAGGCGTGCCGATGTATGGGGTGGAATACCAGGCGAACGTCATCCAGTGCCTGCTGGAGGGCCATTATAAAACGGAAGTGAACAACGCCGTCCAGCTGGCCGTGCTGTTCGCGCTCAGCGCTGTCGCGGCCTTCCTGTTCCTGCGGCTCAGAATGATCGTCAGCGCGGGCGTCTGCGCGGGGATGATCGTCCTCGGCGTGGCCGGCAGCTATGGCCTGTATCAGCTGGGCTATATCACGCATATCCTGTGGCTGCCGACCGCCGCGCTGCTGCTGATGGCTTTCGCGGTGGCAGACCACTATGCGATTGCGGCGCGGGAACGCCGCGCGCTGGCGCTGGAGAACGCGCGCATCGGCACGGAGCTCGCGCTGGCGGTCCGCATTCAGACCAGTATGCTTCCCAAAGAATTTCCCCCCTTCCCGGACAGGAAGGAGTTTGACATCTTCGCCGCCATGACGCCCGCGAAGGAGGTCGGCGGCGACCTGTATGATTTTTTCCTGATGGATGACGATCATCTGTGCCTGGTGATCGGCGACGTATCCGGCAAGGGCGTCCCGGCGGCGCTGTTCATGATGCTGTCCAGCTCTCTGATCCGCCATGTGGCCAAGCAGGAAAAGAGCCCCGCGGCGATCCTGAAGATGGTCAACGAGGATATTTGCGCCCGAAACCCGGAGGAAATGTTCGTCACCGTGTGGCTGGGGGTGCTGGAAATCTCGACGGGCATCCTGACTGCCGCCAACGCGGGACACGAGTATCCTGTCATCAGACACCCCCATGGGGCGTTCGAGCTGCTCAATGATAAGCACGGCTTTGTGCTGGGCGGCATGTCCGGGGTGCGGTACCGGGAGTATACGGTGGCGCTGGAACCCGGCGCGCGCTTCCTGGTCTATACGGACGGCGTCGCGGAGGCGACCAATGCCCATGAGGAAATGTTTGGTACGGACAGGATGCTGAATGCCCTGAACAGCGCGGCGGCGGATGCGCCGGAGGAAATCGTACGGTCGCTGGACGGGGCGGTATCCGCGTTCGTGGGCGATGCGCCGCAATTTGACGACCTGACCATGCTGTGCCTGGCCTACGACGGTCCGCTGTCCGACGAAGGCATGACGAAAGAGAACTGAAAAGCGCATGAAATTTGATTTACAGGATCTGGCCTGCTTGCTGGCCGTTGCGGAGCAGGGGAGCTTTACCCGCGCGTCGGAGTCGCTGCACATCACGCAGCCGGCGCTCAGCCGCAAAATCCGCGACCTGGAGGAGCGGCTGGGCGTTTCCCTGCTGGAGCGGACCACGCGCCACGTGCGCCTGACGAAGGCCGGCGAGCTGATGAGCCGCTATGCCGCGACCGTGCTGAGCGTCTGCGAGGAGGCGGAACGGAAGGTCTCCCGGCTCTCCGACCGCGATCCGGGGACGATCAGCATCGGCTACGGCAGCCGCGCGCAGTTTGATTTCCTGCTGCGCGTGATCGGGCGCGTCCACGAACTGCATCCGGACTACCATATCAACATCTCCCACGGCGCGATGCTCGAGCGGCTGTACCTGGGCAAGCTGGACGCCGCTCTGCTGATGGAGGGCACCGTGAAGGGCTGGAAGGAGCTGGACTATGTCCGGCTGGATGACAGCGGGCTTTCCGCCTTCTTTCCCAAGGACGAGTACGGTCCTGAGACGCGTGAGATCTCGCTGGAGGCGCTGCGGGGGCGCGCGTTCGTGATCCCCGAGCCGGCCGTCTCGGGCGAGGGGATGCCGCTCACGACGCTGCACGAGATGATCCGCGGCGCGCTGCTGGCCGCGGGCATTCCGCAGGAGGCCTTCCATACGGGACATGGACCGGAGGAGTTCTGCTCGCGCATCCTGTCCGAGCGTCTGGTCGGTGTGATGCCCGATTCGTCCAGCGTCATCAACAACCATCTGATCGATTCGCGCCCGATCCGGGAATGCAGGGCGGGGTTCGGCATCGCGCTGGCCTGGAACCGGAAGGAAACCGCCCGGCCCACCATCGCCGCGCTGCGGGAAGCGGCGGATTTTATATCAAAAAAGGTATAAATCATCACCATTGATAAGGCTTCGGCATTTCTCTTTTTGATGAATACATGTTAAAATCTTGTCGAGAAGTGGAAGATTTCCACTAATTTCATCAAAAAAAGGAGATGCCTGATATGAGGAAACTGTTTTCGGTGCTGCTGGCGCTGAGCATGCTGCTGGGCGCGTTCCAGCTGGCGGCGGCGGAAGAAAGCCAGCCTGTGTTTGAGCAGACCATCGACTGGGACGCCGAATACGACGTCGTGGTCGTGGGCCTCGGCGCGGCCGGCGCGTCGACCGCGATCGAAGCGGCGCAGCTGGGCGCGAAGGTGCTGGTGCTCGAAAAAGCGCCGGAAGGCTATGTCGGCGGCAACTCCGCGATCTGCGCGCAGTGGGCGGCCATGGTGGACGACAAGGAAATGGCCATGACCTACATGAAGTCCATGCGCGAGGGCTTCGCGACGCCGACGGACGAAATGATCGACGTATATGTCAGCGAGCTCATGCATAACGAGCAGTGGCTGAAGGACCTGGGCGGCCCGAACGTCTCCCGGTTCGAGCGCGTCGAATTCCCGGATATGGACGGCGCGGGCGGCATCTTCCCGCTGACCATCGACGGCAACAACGGCATGGGCGCGGGCGGCATCAAGCCCAGCGGCCAGATGTACAAATTCCTCAAGCGGAAGGCCGAGGAGCAGGAAAATGTCACCGTCTGGTATGAAGCGCCCGCCAAGCACCTGGTGCAGGATCCGGCGACCCGCATGATCCACGGCGTGGAAGCGGAAATCGAAGGCAAGCCCGTCTTCATCCGCGCGCGGGGCGGCGTCGTCCTCTGCTGCGGCGGCTATGAGAACAACCCGCGCATGCTGGAGGATTTCAATGACGTGCACGACTCCCCGTCCCTGGGCCACTGCCTGTACAATACCGGCGACGGTATCATCATGGCGCTGGAGGTCGGTGCGCGGCTGTGGCACATGGCGAACATCGTCGGCCCGAACACCGGCTACCGCTTCAAGGACACCGACGCGATGACCTTCGGCGCGTCCGCGGGCAAGGGCATGCTGGTCGGCGGTGACGGCGCGATCTACGTGCCCTACAGCCGCAAGGGCGGCCACGGCAAGTCCTATTTCTATGGCACATACAAGCTGTCGCTGTATCCGCAGCGCTCCTTCGCGATCTTCGATCAGAACTCGGTCAGCGTGTCGCCGATCCACAACTCGTTCAGCGAGGGCAATCAGTGGGAGCTCGAGCACGGATTCTTCGAGTCCGCCGATACCATTGAGGAGCTGGCCGCCAAGATCGACGTGCCGGCGGAGACCCTCGCCGCGTCCGTGGCGAAGTTCAACGAGACCGCGGAATACCCGATCGTGACCGCACCGTTCTATTCCATCCCGATCAGCCACTGCGTGGGCAACACCCAGGGCGGTCCGGAGCGCGGTCTGGGCGGCGAGATCATCGCGCTGGACGGCACGGCCATCCCGCACCTGTATGAGGCGGGCGAGCTGGGCGACATCTGGAGCCACTGCTATCAGGCGTCCTGCAACATCGGCGGCGGCATGGCCTATGGCCGCATCAGCGCGCGCAACGCGGTGGCGGGCATCGGCGATACGTGGGCCGGCAGCGTGATGGAGGGCAAGACGCCCTTCGCGCCGACGGTGGCCGAAAAGCAGTTCGAGGCCGGCGAAAACCAGTATATCGGCCAGGGCGAGGGCAAGAGCCCGGTGCCGATCACGGTGCGCGTGACCAAGATGGGCGACGACATCACCGCGGTCGAAGTGCTGGACGAGTGGGAGACCCCCGGCTTCTCGCAGCGCGCGTTTGAGCAGACCATTGAACGCATCGTCGAAAACGACAAGGCCTATGTCGATGTGGTCAGCGGCGCGACCATGACGTCCGTGGGCGTGATGACCGCCGTCAACAACGCGATCAAGGGCAAATAAAACGATCCAATCCACCCATACAACCACAGCCGCGGCGGAGGGAAGCCCCCTCCGCCGCGGCTGTTTCTGATGCTCCGGATTTCTGATTTCGGAGCCAAGGACAAAACTCGTTTGAAAAATATTTCAGTAATGGTCGAAAGACCTTAGAAAAATATTTCGTTTCGTCCAAAAGTCCCTGAAAAAATATGATTAATGCACGCTGCTCGAGGTCAAGGCCTCGACGGGAAACGCCAAGAGCGCCAAAACATTGCTCAATCATCCGGAAAAAACCCATGTCGACAGCGCCATCAAGCTGGGGGATGACAACGTCGGCCGCGCCGGGCGGATCCTCACCCTGCCGTTCTATATGGCGTTCCTGCTGACGCGGTTCTGAACGGCGCTTACTCCGGCTGAGCGGCGTCCAGCGGCCACAGGTACAGGTGACCGTCCTCGCCGCTGATATCCAGGGCGAAGGCGTGCGAAGCGCCGTCCGCGTCCGTGTACATGAGGCCGTTGTCGGGCATGTCGCCGATGAAGGCCAGCGTGACCGCGACCGACTGGCCCTCGCTGAGGCTGCCCAGCGGCGCGTAGGGGGTCCAGGTGATGTCGGGAACGCCGTCGGCGTTCATGTAGCCCCAGTTCAGGTGGAGCAGGACGACGTCGCTGACCGGCGACAGCGCGGTCAGGAGAATCTGTCCGGCGGCCTCGTTTCGCCATTCCGCGCGGATCGCGGCGGCGTCCTGGGACGAAGCCGACGTGGCGACGCTGTCCAGCACGCGCTGCAGCAGGACGCCGTTGCCCTCGGCCGCTTCTTCGGCGTATTCCCCGACCGCGAGCACGTACTGCCCCTGATCGGCGATCACGGTGCAGAAGAGGATCATCCCGTCCTCAGGCTCGCGGTACACATCCTCCTGGACGCGCGCGTCGGCGGAGGTGATGCCCTCGATATATTCCTCGGCGTCCTCCGCGGGCATCGCCGACAGGACCATGCCGTCGTCCGAGTACCGCGATTCGACGATTGCGCCGTCGATATCGTACATCGTGCCCTCGTACGCTTCCAGCCACTCGTCGGCGTACCAGAAGGAGAAGCCCTGCGGGCTTTCGAACAGCGTCTCTGTCACGGTTTCCGCTTCGCCCTCGCGCTCGATGACCGTTTCGCGCGTCTCCGCGAGGGCGGCGGCTCCGGCGAAGATCAGCCAGACGACCAGCAGCGATGAGATCATCCGTTTTTTCATCATGGAACGCACACTCCTTCACTGTCATAGGATCGTGAAAACCCTCTGTGTGATTATCGCCGATTTTCGTGTGAAAATCAAGGGCTTTGTAAACCGTGAATGATCAGCCCCCGACCGGACCTGGAGCGGAATACAAAAAGCCCGCGGCGATAACCGCCGCAGACCATGGAAAGAACGGGATTATTGAGCCGGGGCGATCCGGGTCAGGCCGTCGAAGGAATAGGTGGCGTTGATCGCGATTTCGGGCGTGTCGGTGACGATGTCACGGTATTCCGCGCCGGCGTACTGCGCCATGCCGCCGATGTTATACACCTTACTCATATCCCAGCCACGGGCGTTCAGCAGCTTCATCAGCTGGTTCACGCGGCCGCCGCTCTGGCACATGAGGAAGATGACCTTGTTCTTGGGGAAGAGGGCTTCCAGCAGCTCGTCGGATTCGACATAGACGGGAATGGGCGCATCCACGGTGCCGCCGTAGAGCTGGGGCAGACTCGCGTCGTTGCAGGCCTCCGCGTTGAAGATCAGGGCGAAGTACGGCACGCACTCAAAGTTGCGCAGGTGCTTCTTCGCGTAATCGGCGTAGTCGCGCAGGTCGATGTACATGACGTCTGTGCGGCCGAGGTATTCACGCAGGTTGGTGTTGTTGATGGCGGAGCAGGTCGGGCCGAAGTTGCCTGGCTCGCAGAAGGTTTCCTGAGTGTCATCCTTATTGGCCAGGTAGGTTTTGGTGGTGTCCACAGGGGGCGGGAGCTCGGCCTGGGCCGTGGTGCCGGCGGCAGCGGCTGCGGACGCGGCGACAGTCTGCCTGGCAGCGAATACTTCGCGCAGGGCCACGGCGTCCGGATCCGCGTCAAAGAAGGAATCCGTCGCATGATAGGCGAACATGGCCTGGATAATGCGCAGCACGTTGTTGGAGGACACGGTCGCGCCCGTCCAGGTGTCAACGTCCGGCGCGCCTTCGGCAGTGATGTCGTCGATGGTGTTCAGGGCCTTGAGCTCCGCGTAGGTCTTGCCGGTATAGAAGGGCAGCCACTCGGCCTTAAAGCGCTCGTAAGTCGCGGTCGCCGCAGTGGGTGGGGGATTGCTGTCGCCCCAGAAGCCCCCCAGGTAATGGCCGGTGGAATCGGCGTCAAAGCTGATCGTGCGGATCGCGGCGTCGTCCAGCTTGCCGCTGGAGGGTGTGGTGAGCTCCAGGTACGCGGTGGACCAGACGTTGACGTCCGCCGAACGGCAGGTACAGGAGATGAAGGTGACCTGGTACTTGATGTAGCTGCGCGCCACATACTTGAAGGGAACAAAGGCGTAGAACAGGTCCTCTTCCTTCGGGCCGTCGATATGATTGAAGGGAATGACGGCCACCTGGTTGGCTTTGCTGCCCTCGCCGAGCTTCGCGGTGCCGTTAAGGAAGTCGTTGACGTCTCCCAGCGACAGCTCCGCGGCGTGCGCTGCCGGCATCAGCAGCAGCGCGCACATGAGACAGACCAGCATCCGTTTGAGCATAGGGGCTACCTCCTTTCTCATTTGGCAATTTCGATTATATCGCATATTTGTTCGTTTGTCAACCAATTTTGCCATTATTGAACGCTTGTGTTTCCGGATGCTGCGTGCTATCATAAGTGGAAACCAGATCAATGCACCTGGAGGATAGTGAATCGATGAAGAAGATGATCGTCACGCTGCTGCTGATTGCTGTGCTGGGCGCCGCCTGCGCGGCGGCGGGGGAGAGCGGGCCGGAAAGGTACCTGGGCCAGCCGATGCCGGACTTTACCGTGACGACGATCACGGGGGAGACCTTCTCCCTGTCCGAAACGCTGACGCGCCGCCAGGCGGTGCTGGTAAATTTCTGGGCGACGTGGTGCGGCCCCTGCGAGCGGGAATTCCCGTTCATGCAGCAGGCGTACGAGCGCTACCAGGACCAGGTGGAAATCATCGCCATATCCGGCGAGCCGAATGACACCAACGAAAAGCTGAGCGCCTATGCGGCGTCGCACGGCATGACCTTCAAGGTCGCGCGCGACGGGGACGCCGGCATGTACGCGCGGTTCGTGACCACCGGCATCCCGACCAGCGTGCTGGTGGACCGTTTTGGCAACGTGGTGCTGATCAGCGTGGGCTCGCAGCCCTCGGCCGATCCCTTCCTCAACGCGTTTGAGCTGCTGACCGCCGACGACTATACCGAAACGCGCGTGTTCGACGAATTTCCAAAGCGCAGACCGCCCCGGACGGCCGAAGGCGCGGAGGACGCGCTGGCGGCGGTTCTCGGCGCGCCGTTCACGGTCGCCGCGCCGGAGGACGAGTACGCCTGGCCGTTCACCGTGGAGACGCTTGACGGCGTGGCCTGCGTCCGTTCCGGCAACGCGGGCGTCAGCGACAGCGATGCCGAAATGATCGTCTGCGCCGACGCGAAGGCGGGCGACGCGCTGCGCTTCTCCTTCAGGCTCATGAGCGAGCCGGGCGCGGACCGCTTCGTGATCCGCCTGAATGGCGAACAGCAGCGGGCGCTCACCGGCCGCTTTGACTGGGCGGAATACGCCGTGGCGCTGCGGGAAGGCGAAAACCGCGTCAGCCTCAGGTACAGCAAGGGCTATACGGGCGAGCGCGAGGGCGACGCGGTGTGGCTCAGGGACTTCGCGCTGCTGAGCGGCGATGAGGCCACGGCGGCGCTCAGCGGTAATCCGCTGGTCAGCTATCCTTATGCGGCGGAAACCGGCATCGACGTGCGCAATGAGGGCGCGCGGGAAATCGTCTTCACGGATGAAGACGGCCAGGCGATCGACATGGCCGCGTATATGGGCACAGGGCGCGTTGGGTTCTGGGTGGTCAACAGCGATACCGTGCGGTTTGCCGCGGGCATTTCCGGTACCCTGAACTGTGACGACGCGCTGCTGCTGGGCAACAGCGGCGTCTGGACCGCCTATGACCTGCTGAACGGCGAGCTCACCGACACGGCCGCGGCGGACGGCTATTCCTACGGCAACCTCGTGCTGTTCAACAGCGCGACCATGGCGTATGAGGCAGCGGCGTTCCTCTTCCCGACGGAGCAGGCCGCCGACGCGTTCGAGACGATGCTGAACGCCTCGGGCATCTCCTGCGTGTACCGCTACGCGGACGGCACGGCGCGAGGCGGGGACGCGCAGGACGCGGGAACGGCGCAGGACGCGTCCGCCGCGGCGGAGGTCACCTATACCGTGGTGTTCACCGATCAGTTTGGCGATCCGGTGCCGGGCTGCCTCGTCAATTTCTGCACGGACAGCACCTGCACGCCCGTCGCCGCCGATGACCAGGGCGTCGCCACGTTCGTCGGCGCGCCGTATCCCTATCATCTGCAGGTGATCTACGCGCCGGAAGGCTATTCCATCGATACGTCCCTGGAGTATACGGCTGATCCTGAAGGCGGCCCGCTGGCGCTGACGGTGGAAAAGCTGCCCTGAGCCCCTGAGCGCATCGGCCGCAGCCGGAGAACTGAATAGCAAGCATGAGCTGAAATGGACAAAAATGCGGATTCCGCAAAAATGTCACATAGGGCATTGAATATCCGGCCTGGATAGGATATAATGCAAATGGACAAAAATGCGGATTCCGCATTTTTGTATCATGAGCTGATTGGGTGATCGCATGGTCATACGCAGGGATATTTACCTGAACAAGCTGATTTCCAAGCGTCATAATGGCCTGATCAAGGTCGTGACCGGTGTGCGCAGATGCGGCAAATCCTATTTGCTTTTTGAATTGTTCAGAGAGTACCTGAAAAATGATCAGGTTCCGGATGATCACATCATTGAGATGGCTTTTGATGCTTATGAAAACAAAAAGTATCAGGATCCGGAATTGTTCTTCCCGTATCTCACCGAAAGAATCAACGATCAGGAACAGTACTATGTGCTTCTGGATGAAGTACAGCTTCTTGGCGACTTTGAATCTGTCCTGAACAGTCTGGCAAGAAGGAAGAATGTCGATGTCTATGTGACAGGCAGCAATGCGAAGTTTCTTTCAAAGGATATCATTACGGAGTTCCGCGGGCGGGGCGATGAAGTGCACATGTATCCATTGACATTTGCGGAGTTTATGTCTGTGTATGATGGAGACAGGGCCGGCGGATGGCGTGATTATGTGCTTTACGGCGGACTGCCGCTGGTGCTGAATTTCCAGGCGCCGGACCAGAAGGCTGATTTCCTGAAGTCCTTGTTCGAGGAGACCTATATCTCCGATATCGTCGGCCGGAACAATGTCAGAAACAGGGCGGAGCTGGAAGAACTGCTGAATATCCTCTCATCTGCGATTGGCTCCCTGACCAATCCGAGCAAGCTTTCGGCAACCTTTCAGAGTGTTAAGAACAAGAAAATCAGCAAGACAACGATCAAACGGTATATCGGGTACCTTGAGGACTCTTTCCTGATCGACAGCGCGATACGGTATGACATCAAGGGAAAGAAATATATCGATACGCCGTCTAAATATTATTTCACAGATCTGGGGCTGAGGAATGCCAGACTCAATTTCAGACAGGTCGAAGAAACGCACGCCATGGAAAACATCATTTTTAACGAGCTGAAGGTCAGGGGCTATAACGTGGACGTCGGCGTAATCGTAATGAATGAAACCGATCAGGCAGGCAAAAAGATCAGAAAGCAGCTGGAGATTGATTTTGTCTGCAACAAGGGCTCTAAACGCTATTATATTCAGTCGGCCTTCGCGATGCCGGATGAAAAGAAAATGCAGCAGGAGCAGCGATCCCTGATGAATACGGGAGACGCTTTCAAGAAGATCATGATCACGAAGGACGCGTTGGCGCCACTGTATAACGAGAAAGGTGTTCTGGTCATGAGCGTCTACGACTTTTTGTTGAATCCCGAAAGCCTGGACTGGTAGGACTTGTATGAAACAATCATATCGAAATGAATAGTGCGTAAGCCCTGCATATCCGCCTGAGGACTGTTGCAAATCAGGTGGATTTTTTGTATAATAGGCGGTGTCAGGGGACGATGGGCGGAATGACCGTCCCTTCAGGATACGCGCCCGCGGGCCGGGCAGAATGAATGATGATATCAGGGTGACTGAATATGAGAAAATGGCTTTTCATCGCGGTACTGCTGCTGGCGCTGGCGGGCGGAATGGCCTGCGCGGGCGCCAGCCCGGCCGTTGATAAGCAGAGCGTTTATCAGACCGGGCAGGATTATGCCGCGCTGGGCATGTACCAGAACGCGCTGGAGCAGTTCGAGCGCATCCCGGGCTATGCCGACGCGGGCAGCTGGCGCTTCTATTGCGAGGCCATGATCGCGCTCAGCCAGGCGGACGACTTTGAAGCCTACGGCTATCTCTCCGACGCCGAGGCCTGCGTCGATCAGGCCCTCAGGTATTTTGAGATCCTGGCCAACGCGGGCTTCAGGGACAGCGAGCGCCTGAAAATATACTGCAACGCCCGGCGGTATGAGCTGAAGGGGCTGACGCAGAGCGCGCTGGACCTGTATGCGGGGCTGCTGGACGTGCGCGACAGCGGCGACCGCTACCTGAACACGCTCAGCGGGAAGGCGCTGCCCACGCAGGCCCCGGTCGTTGAGGTCGTCCTGGCGCCGAGCCCCGTGCCCGCCCATATCACCCGGAGGGTCACCACGTACTTCGGGCCGGGGGACAGCTACCGCGAACAGGCGCTGATGCCGGTCGGCGCGGGGCTGGCGGTGGGCGTCTGCGGGCGCGAAAACGGCTACTGCATGATTGAGATCACCGCCTCCAACGGGAAGCTGCGGGCCTGGGTGCCGTCCATCCGCGTGAAGCGCGACGAGGACCGGACGGAGCCGGAGGTCGGCGCGTCGCCCAGGAAGGCCAGGGTCGCCCGGGCCACGAAGGCGCTGTACGGGCCGGGGGAGGGGTATATCGCCTCCCCGGTCACGCTGGCGGCGGGCGAGAGCGTCACCGCCTATGAGGCGGAGGGCGACTACACCATGATTGAATATACCGACAAAAAGATCCGGCAGCCCATGCGCCTGTGGGTGCCGAGCAGTGAACTGATCCAATAATCGTGACCCTTTGGAGGAAAGAAAAGTGCAGGACAATCAGCAATCATTTCAGGCCAATCATACGCAGCGCACCATTCTGGTGGTGGATGATGAGGCGATCAACCGGGCGCTGCTCGGCGGCATCCTGGAGGAGCAGTATACCCTGCTGTACGCGGAAAACGGCGCGGAGGCGATCGAGCAGGTGCGCGGGCACGCGGACACGCTCAGCCTGGTCCTGCTGGACCTGCTGCTGCCGGACCGGCACGGGCTGGACATCCTGCGGGAGCTGAAATCGGACGCGCGGCTGTCGCGCATCCCGGTCATCGTGGTCACCTCGGACAAGGAGGCGGAGGTCGAGAGCCTGACCATCGGCGCGATCGACTTCATCCCCAAGCCGTACCCCAGCCCCAAGGTGGTGCTGGCGCGCGTGCTGCGCACCATCGAGTTGTCGGAGGACCGTGACATCATCCGCTGGACGGAGCGCGACACGCTGACCAATCTGTACAACCGGGAATACTTCTACCGCTACGCCGAGCAGTTCGACCTGCACCACCGGACGCAGGCGATGGACGCGATCGTGGTGGACATCAACCATTTTCACATGATCAACGAGCGCTACGGCAAGGCGTACGCCGACCGGATCCTGCAGCGCGTGGCGGCGCGGCTGCAGGCGCAGGCGCAGGTCGCGGGCGGCATCGTCTGCCGGCTGGAGGCGGACACCTTTCTGATCTACGTCCCGCACGGCACGGACTACGCGGCCATCCTGGACAGCGCGTCGGCCGACGACGAGGCGCGGCTGCGCCTGCGCATGGGCGTATACGCGGACGTGGACAAGGGCATCGATATCGAGCGCCGGTTTGACCGCGCGAAGCTCGCGGCGGATACCGTGCGCACCAGCTATACCCGCGCCATCGCGATCTACGATAACGCCCTGCACGAGTCGGAAATGTTCTCCGAGCAGCTGCTGGACGGCTTCAGTCAGGCGATCGAGCAGAAGCAGTTCATGGTCTGGTACCAGCCGAAGTACGACATCCGCCCGGCGGAGCCGGTGCTGAACAGCGCGGAGGCGCTGGTGCGCTGGAAGCACCCGCAGCTGGGCATGGTCAGCCCGGGCGTGTTCGTGCCGCTGTTTGAAAGCAACGGCCTCGTCCAGCAGCTGGACCGCTACGTCTGGCGCGAGGCCGCGCGCCAGATACGGGACTGGAAGGACCGGCTGGGCGTGTCGGTGCCGGTGTCGGTGAACGTGTCCCGCGTGGACATGCTCGACCCGGGGGTGATCGACATCTTCGAGGGCCTGGTGAAGGAGTTTTCCCTGAACCGCGGCGACCTGCTGCTGGAGATCACCGAGTCCGCCTACACGCAGGACTCGGACCAGATGATCGCCATGGTCGACCGCCTGCGCGAGCTGGGATACTTTATTGAGATGGACGACTTCGGCTCGGGCTATTCCTCGCTGAACATGATCTCCACGCTGCCGGTGGACGCGCTGAAGCTGGACATGCAGTTCGTGCGCAACGCCTTCCGCGAGCGCAAGAACACGCGCATGCTGGAGGTCGTGCTCGACCTGGCCGCGTCGCTGGACGTGCCGACCATTGCCGAGGGCGTGGAGACGGCGGAGCAGCTGTTCACCCTGAAAACGATGGGCTGCGACCTGGTGCAGGGCTACTATTTCTCGCGCCCGGTGCCGGCGGAGGAGTTCGAGCGCTTTCTGCTCGCCCGGCGGCAGGCGGAGACCGCGGAGTCGCCGGCCTCGCCCCAGCGCGCGCAGGCGCCGAGCAAGCTGACCTACGACGCGCTGCACGACCCCGTGACCGGGCTGTACAACGCCAGCGCGTTTGATATGCTGCTGCATGACGCGGACCAGGAGCATATCGCGGTGCTGGTCGCCGCGGTGAACGATTTCAGGACGGTCGCGACGGCGCACGGCACGGACATTACGGAGCCCCTGCTGCGGCGCGTGGCGTCGGTGCTGCGCGGCAGCTTCCGCTCGGTGGATTTCGTGTGCCGCCTGAGCCCGGAGGAGTTCGCCATCATCATGTCGCGCGTGAACAGCTCCATGCGCAAGCTGGTGTTTGACAAGGTGGAGCAGGTCAACGCGCTGCTCGCCCAGCCGGAGGACGGCCTGCCGCCCGTGTCGCTGAGCGTCGGCGTGGCCTTCGCCGACCGTGAAAATCCCCAGGGCGATATCCTGCACGACGCGGACACCGCGCTCTACCGCATGAAAGAGGTCCGGCGGTGCGGGTGCGCGGTGTATTGACAGTCGTGCAGTGACCGTCGGATCGTATCAACAGGCTTCACGCTTCAGTCGTGAAGCCGTGACCTGTACCAGCAGCGGCTGCGCGGTGTACTGACAGTCATGCAGTGACCGTCGGATCGTTTCAACAGGCTTCACAGCTTCAGTGGTAAAGCGGGACCTGTACCAGTTCTTTTCAGCACGGAATCCCAGCGTCCGCCGATTCATTCGGCGGATGAGGCCGCAGGCCGAACCGTAGGGGGACGTCCCCCCCTGCGATGCGTTGGAGGTGTATCATGGCACGAGAAAAGCATTTGACGGCCAACCTGTCGCCCCTGGGGGCGTGGGCGTTTTCAATCGGCGTGAGCATCGGCTGGGGGTCGCTGGTGGTGACCAGCAACACCTACCTGGCGCAGGCGGGCCCGCTGGGCAGCGTGCTGGGCATGGTGACCGGCGCGCTGGTGATGCTGCTGATGAGCCGCAATTACGCGTACATGATCGAGCGCTGTCCGGAAGCGGGCGGCGCTTACGCCTATGCGCGGGATTTGTTCGGGTACGATTTCGGGTTTATCAGCGCGTGGTTCGCGGCGCTGACCTACCTGGCCGTCTTCTGGGCGAACGCGACGGCGCTGCCGCTGTTCGCGCGGTATTTCCTGGGCAATGTGTTCCGGTTCGGGCGCATGTACGCGCTGTTCGGCTACGACGTATACCTGGGCGAAGCGCTGCTCACGCTGGCGGCCATCCTGCTGACGGCGGCGCTGTGCATCCGTTACCGCGGCGCGGCCCTGCGCGCGATGATCGGCATGGCGCTGCTGCTTTGCGTGGGCATCATCGGGTGCTTCATCGTCGGCGCGCTGCGCTCGGGCGGGGGCTGGCAGCCGGCGTTTGTGCCCGGCGGCAGCGCGCTCAGCCAGGTGGTCAATATCGCGGTCATCTCGCCCTGGGCGTTCATCGGGTTTGAGTGCATCTCCCACGGCGCGGAGGAGTTCAACTTCAAGCGCAGCAGGGCGTTCCGCATCCTCACGCTGTCGGTGCTCGTGGTCACGGCGCTGTACATCTGCGTTACGCTGCTGTCGGTCACCGCGTATCCGCCGCGGTACGAAAGCTGGCTCGCCTACATCCGCGACCTGGGCAACTTAGAGGGCATCGAGGCGCTGCCCGCCTTCTACGCCGCGCAGACGTACATGGGCGGCTTTGGTGTCGCGGTGCTGATGGTCACGCTGCTGGCGCTGGTGCTAACCAGCCTGATCGGCAACCTGACCGTGCTCAGCCGCCTGTTCTACGCGCTCGCGCAGGACCGCATCCTGCCGGAGCGCTTCGCGGATGTCTCGCGCTTCGGCACGCCCGCGAAGGCGATGATGCTGATCGTCGGCGTGTCCGCGGTCATCCCCTTCTTGGGCCGCACCGCGATCGGCTGGATCGTGGATGTGACCAGCTTCGGCGCGACGCTGATCTACGGCATCGTGTCCGCCGCCGCGCTCAAGCAGGCGCGGCTGGACCGCCGCCGCGCGGTCATGGCGACCGGCGCCGCGGGCGCGCTGATCATGGTGGGCTATGGGCTGTACCTGCTCATCCCCAACCTGTTCTCCGCCGGGACCATGGAGCGCGAGTCCTACTTCCTGTTCGTCATCTGGTCGGTGCTCGGGTTCATCTATTTCAGGGGCATCCTGAAGCGCGACCGCTTCCGGCGCTTCGGCAAGTCCATCGTCGTGTGGATCGTGCTGCTCTCGCTGATCCTGTTCGTCTCGCTGGTGTGGATGAGCCAGTCCACCATCCAGGCCACGGACGCGGCCATGCGCAGCGTGCAGGCCTATTACGCCAGCGAGGGCGTGACGGTGGAAACGGGCATCGTGTCCGAGCAGCTGGACCACATCCGCCAGACCAACGCCACCAGCATCCTGACGGTGCTGCTGCTGTTCGGCACCTCGCTGGGCGTACTGCTGAACAACTACGCCCTGATGAGCCGCCGCGCGGAGGAGAGCGAGCAGGAGCTCGGCCACGTCCGCTCCATCGTGCACACCGACGCCCTGACCGGGGTCAAGAGCAAGCATTCCTACATCGAGAAGGAAACGGAGACCGACGCCCTCATCGACGCCGGCCGCGCCGAGCCCTTCGCCGTGGTCGTGTGCGACGTCAACGGCCTCAAGCACGTCAACGATACCCTGGGCCACAAGGCGGGCGACGACTACATCCGCGCCGCCAGCGCCATGATCTGCGAGCTCTTCCAGCACAGCCCCGTCTACCGCACCGGCGGCGACGAGTTTGTGGTGTTCCTCACCGGCCGCGACTACGCCGCGCGCGACGCGCTGATGGCCGAGCTGCACGACCGGTCCCTGAGCCATATCCCCACCGGCGACGTCGTCGTCTCCGGCGGCCTGGCCGTGTTCGACCCCGCCGCCGACCCGCGCGTGCACGCCGTCTTCGAGCGCGCCGACCACCTCATGTACCAGGAAAAGCAGTTCCTCAAGAGCAAGGGGGCCAAGACGCGAGAATAATGCTTTCCCCTCCCGGCGATGGGCCGGGAGGGGAAAACGCCATGGCGGAGCATGGGATGCTGAGACGATGCGAGCATTGATACCATTGCGCGGTAAAGCAATCGGAGGATATACCAATGAAAAAACCCCCGGTAGGGGGCTTACTCACACACTGTGAGGTCGCAGAGCGACGATTTCGCTATAAGCTTATTTGAACGCGTAGTGTAATTTCTTTGGGAAATCACGAACAAAGTATATAACACTTCGGGGAGGTTTGTCAATATGTCAGAAAAGGAAAAAATCTATCTTGGGCTGGACATTGGCACTGATTCGGTCGGTTACGCCGTCACGGATGAAGCGTACAATGTGCTGAAATTTCATGGCGAACCTGCCTGGGGTGTCACGGTATTCGATGAGGCAAAGCTGAATGCGGAACGCCGTGGGTTCCGTACTGCCCGCCGCCGGTTGGACCGCCGGCAGCATCGGGTACAATTGCTGCGGGAGCTTTTTTCGCCGGCGATCTCCAAAGTGGATCCCCATTTTTTTGCGCGCCTGCAGATGAGCGGACTGCAGCCGGAGGAACGCGAACAACGCTATCTCTTTTTCAATGATCCGGGCTTTACTGATCGCGAATACAACCGTCAATATCCGACGATCCATCACCTGATCGTGGAGCTGATGGCATCAACTGATCCCCATGACGTTCGGCTGGTCTATCTGGCCTGTGAATGGTTGCTGATCCATCGCGGACATTTTCTGAACGAGATTGATCGGGAAAATGTGGAAAAGGTGACCGATTTCCAGACAGTCTATGAAAAGTTCCTTTCGTATTTTGCGGCAAATGGCGAGCAGGTGCCGTGGACAGGCTGTGATATAGCGGAATTCAGCAAGGTCCTGCATTTGCATGCGGGGATCAACCAACGTTACAGGCAACTGAAAACCATATGTTTCGGCAGCGGCAAGCCATCAAAATACACTGAAGATTTTCCCTATGACGCTGAGATGATGCTGAAGGGCCTGTGCGGCGGGACCATGAAGGCCGAACAGCTCTTTAATAACGCGGATTACAGCGAAATCAAGTCTTTCACGCTGGGCTCCAAGGAGGAGGAACTCGCAGAGGTCATGAGCGCCCTGGGCGAGGACGCCGAACTGATCGTTTGCATGAAAGCGCTCTATGACTGGGCGCTGTTGGAGGATATCCTCGGCGCCAGCGCGACCGCGCCGGGGGAAAGCAACTGCATCTCTAAAGCGAAAGTCGCTGTATATCGGCAACACAAGGAAGACCTGAAGCACCTGAAGTATATCGTACGAAAATACCTGCCCAAAGCGTATCCTGCGGTCTTCAGGAGCAATGATCCCCATGCGTATACCGCTTATGCCTATCATGGCGATACGGCTGCGATCGAAGGAAAGGCCAGCCAGGAGGACTTCTGTAAATTCATCAGCAAATTAGTCAGCACCATCCAGCCTGAGCCGGAAGACGAGCCAATGCTGAGTGATATGAAGCGCCGTCTGGAGGACCGTTCGTTCATGCCCAAACAGGTCAATTCGGATAACCGCGTCATCCCCTATCAGCTCTATTGGCATGAATTGGACGTAATCCTGAAAAACGCGCAGACCTACCTGCCCTTCCTCTCGCTCAAAGACCAGGATGGGCTGAGCGTTTCAGATAAGATCCGCAGCATCATGACCTTCAGGGTGCCGTATTTTGTAGGCCCGTTGAACCCGCAGTCCCAATATGCCTGGGTGGTACGCAAGGCAGAGGGCAGGATTGATCCCTGGAACTTTGACAAAAAGGTCGATCTGGACGCCAGCGAGCAGGCTTTTATTGCCAAGCTCACGAATACCTGCACCTACCTGCCCGGCGAGAAGGTGCTCCCGAAGGATTCCCTGCTCTATCACAAATTTACGGTGCTCAATGAAATCAACAATCTGAAAATCAACGGCGAGCCTATTTCCGTCGCGCTCAAGCAAACCATTTATACGGACCTGTTTATGAAGTACCGGAAGGTGACGTTCAAGCGTTTATGCGATTATCTGGTCGCCAATCACTATATGGATAAATCGGACAAGGTGAGCGGAGTAGATACGGAAACGAATATCAAGTCGGACCTGAAGCCCTGGCATGACTTCGCGCGTCTGATGGAAACCGGCGCGCTGACGGAAGCGCAGGTGGAGGACATCATTGAACGGCGGACATACGCTGAAGACAGCGGACGCTTTGTCAGATGGCTGAAAGGTCACTACGCCTTTTTACCCGAGCAGGACCTGCGATATATTTCGCATCTCAATTACCATGATTTTGGCCGCATCTCAGCGCGGTTCTTGACGGAACTGGAGGGGGCTGACCGCCAGAGCGGCGAGATCTTTACGGTAATGCGCGCGCTCTGGGATACCAATGACAATATGATGCAGATCCTGTCGGACCGCTATACATTCATGGAAAAGATCCAGGCGGAACAGAAGGATTATTATGCCGACCATCCGATGAACCTCACAGACCGGCTGGACGCGATGTATATTTCCAATGCCGTCAAGCGCCCGATCATCCGGACACTGGAGATCGTCAAGGAGGTCACGAAAGCTTTTGGCAAAGCGCCGGACAAGATTTTTGTGGAAATGGCGCGCGGAGGAAAGCCGGAGCAAAAGGGCAAGCGCACCCAGGCGCGCCGCGAACAGATCATGGCGCTGTATGAACAATGCGAGGAAGAGGACGTGCGTTTGCTGCGGCAGCAGCTGGCAGATATGGGTGAACAGGTGGACAACCGCCTGCAGTCGGATCGCCTGTTCCTCTACTATATGCAGCTGGGGAAGTGCATGTATACGGGAAAGACGATCGACCTGGACCAACTGATGAACGGCAAGCTGTACGACATTGAGCATATTTATCCCCGGTCCAAGGTCAAGGACGACAGCGTGATCAACAACAAGGTGCTGGTGCTGTCGGAAGTGAATGGCGCAAAGAGCGACAGCTATCCCATCGCCGCTTCGATCCGGACGGAAATGCGGCCCTACTGGACCAAGCTGAAGGCGCTTGGCCTGATCAGCGAAGAAAAGTATAAGCGCCTGACCCGGGCCACGGCTTTCACGGATGACGAGAAGTGGGGCTTCATCAACCGACAGCTGACGGAAACGTCACAGTCCACCAAGGCGGTCGCTACGATCATTCGGGAAACGTATCCGGATACGGAGGTTGTATATGTCAAAGCGCGGCTGGCCTCCGAATTCAGGCAGGAATTCGATTGCGTCAAGTGCCGCAGCTACAACGAGCTGCACCATGCCAAGGATGCCTATCTGAACATCGTCGTCGGGAATGTGTACAACATGCGCTTCACGCGCCAGTGGTTCCACATTGATGATGAGTATTCACTGAACACGAAGGTGCTTTTCACGCGCCCGCTCGTCTGTAACGGCGAAACCGTCTGGGATGGCGCGACCATGAAGGACAAGGCGGTCGCGTATATGGCAAAGAATAATATCCATTTCAGCAAGTATCCCTTCTGCAAAAAAGGCGGCCTGTTCGATCAGATGCCGCTGAAGGCGGGACTTGGCCAGGTACAGCGGAAAACAGACCTTGATATCGCAAAGTATGGCGGATACAATAAACCTTCGGTCAGTTTCTATGTGTTTGCGCAGTATCAGGCCGGGAAAAAACGGGATGTGATGGTGGTGCCGGTGGAGCTGATGGCATCGGAGCGCTTCCTTAAAGACAATACATACGCGATCGAGTATCTGACCGGACGTATCAGCAGTATCCTGGGCAAAACAGTGGAGCGTGTGGAGTGGCTTCTGGATGGCAGAATCTTGAAAGTCAATACGATCCTGTCCTTCGATGGCTTCGAAGCGTGTATTTCAGGTACTTCGAATGGAGGATCACGAATCGTCATGGCGCCGCTCATGCAATTTGTACACACCTCCTCGACTGAACGATACATCAAACGCCTCGAATCAATGACTGAAAAGCATCAGAACAATATCCGCTATATACCGGATTCACAGTATGATGGCGTCAATCGTGAAGAAAACCTTCGTTTATATGACTTGTATATTGAGAAAGCTGAAAAAACCATCTTCCGCAAACGTATGAATATGCCCGTAGATGTCTTGAAGAATGGCAGAAAGCTTTTTGAAGATCTATCTCTGACAGATCAGGCGGAAACGCTGCTTAACATACATCTGCTCTTCACCAGGAACGGTGGTGGCGGCTGTGATTTGTCAATGATTGGCGGGGTAAAAAAAGCGGCTGTAACAACACTTAGTACATGTATTTCCAACTGGACAAAGGCATACTCCGTTGTCCGAATCATCGACCGCTCCGTCAGCGGTTTATGGGAACAGCGAAGCGGCAATCTCCTTGATCTGTTATGAGCTGGCGTACGGTCGTCATCACAGGGCGCTGCAAGCTGGATTACCGCCTCGGCTATATGTCGGTGCGTGGGCGCGAAATCCGGCGCGTATTCCTGGACGAAGTCGCGGTTCTGCTGATCGAAAGCCCGGCGGTCTCCCTGACCGGCAGCCTGATCGAAGCGCTGACCAATAAGAAGGTCAAAGTGATTTTTTGCGACGCCAGGCGTGAACCGATTTCCGAACTGGTCCCGCATCACGGCTGCCATGACAGCGCTGAGCGCATGCGGCAGCAGATCGCGTGGCGCGAAGAGACAAAGCAAAAAATGTGGCAGGGGATCATGCGCGACAAGATCGGCAAACAGGCGGACTTCCTGGCGGAATGCGGCTATCGTGCGGAAAGCGAAATGCTCTGGCAGTATCAGGCGCAGGTCGAACCCGGGGACGCCACGAACCGGGAGGGTCACGCCGCGAAGGTCTACTTCAACGCGCTGTTCGGCATGAAGTTCACGCGCGGCGCGGCCAGCCCGATCAATGCCGCGCTGAACTACGGATATAGTATCCTGCTGTCCATCGTGAACCGGGAAATATCTGCCTGCGGCTGCCTGACGCAATTGGGTGTATTTCACAACAATCAGTTCAATCATTTCAACCTCGGCTGTGATTTGATGGAGCCCTTCCGGGTCCTGGTGGACCGCGCTGTGGTCCGTATGGCCCCGGAACAGTTCACGAGTGCGGAAAAACACGTCATACTCGAAATACTGCATCAGGAGGTCATTGTGGATAAAAGCAGGCAGACGGTGCTGAACGCAGTGAAAATCTATGTAAGGAACGTCCTGAACGCGTTGAACCGTGACGATGGGGAAGCGGTGCCGTCCTACCGCTTGAAGCCATGAGCTACCGCTTTATGAGACTGATCGTATTCTTTGATCTGCCGACTGATACGTCGGAGGATAAGGCCAATTATCGGCATTTCAGGAAGCTGTTGATCAAAAACGGCTTCCTGATGATGCAGGAATCAGTGTACTGTCGCCTGCTGATTACGCCGACGGCGGAAAAGGCGGTGCTCGACACGATCCGACGGCATAAGCCTCCGAAGGGGCTGGTTCAGGCATTGACTGTAACGGAAAAGCAGTTCGGACAGATGGAATACATCGTCGGTGAAGCGAGCAGCGAGGTGCTCAATACGGATGAAAGGCTGGTGCTGCTGTGAAGTTTGCGCACCCTGAGATCGAAACGCTGATCGACACGGACAATGGGCGTTATAATACCCTGGTGATTGAAAACCAGGACCTGTTTGTACGACTGTTGACAGATATCAGCAAACAAATCAATGGGCAGGACGGCGTTTCAGTGCTCTCAGAAAATGACAGGCCGGTGGCTTTTGCAAAACGGGCTGTCATATTGGATACGTTCGTGCCTTTCGAGCTGAACCGAAAACCGCTGCTCAATAAAATCCTGGCTGCGCTGGAAAGAAAGGCCAACGAAGCGGAGCATTACGAAGCGACCGCGTCGATCCTGGCCGCGGTGGAAAACTATCTGGATGATTTGGGGCTGGATATCCCCTGTGAGCTTGATTACAGCGATATTACCATAGCTTCGCTGCTGAAGGCCACAGGACTGAAGCTGATGACGGACGGAGAATCGTTGCCGGAACGGCTCCTCGATTACATGGAACTGATCACTGAATATGATGCCGAACGCCTGTTCTTCCTGGTCAATATCCGCAGCTATATCAGTGATGAGGATATGGAAGCGCTGACCGCCTCCATCCAGTCCCATGGATATCATGTGATCGGCATTGAAGCCTGCGAACGACCGTGTCTGCAGCGCGAAGCGCGCATCCTGATCGACAGTGATTTATGCGAAATTGATTGAATTTTGCCAACAAAATGCTATAATGATTCTGAGATTGCACACTGCGGTGGTAGTGCCGTTTCATGTGGTTTTGACCATATGCCGTGCCTCAAATGGACAAATTCTGCGCGGAGAACATGATTTTGAGGTTTGAGAGTAGTGTAATCTTATAGGGGAATCAAGCCTCCTTCAGTCACATCTGT
Source organism: uncultured Clostridia bacterium (assembly GCA_946536315.1). GTDB lineage: Bacteria > Bacillota > Clostridia > Christensenellales > Aristaeellaceae > UBA4246. Next base: position 32,586 of record CAMNEH010000002.1, on the reverse strand, counting down.
TCCAGTTTCTGGTTTGAGAGTAGTGTAATCTTATAGGGGAATCAAGCGAGTAGTTCTGGTGTAAATCGGGACAACACGTTTGAGAGTAGTGTAATCTTATAGGGGAATCAAGCTTATGTCTCTTGCTTTAGTGTCAGCACCAAGTTTGAGAGTAGTGTAATCTTATAGGGGAATCAAGCTGTCCGTCGTGAGTTTGCTTTGGATGGCGTGTTTGAGAGTAGTGTAATCTTATAGGGGAATCAAGCAAATCCCGCAGCACCTCGTCCCAGCTGTCCGTTTGAGAGTAGTGTAATCTTATAGGGGAATCAAGCATGGCACAAAAATGGAACCGGGAGACTCGGGTTTGAGAGTAGTGTAATCTTATAGGGGAATCAAGCAACTTCGGCATCCTTCCGCGCCAGAATCTTGTTTGAGAGTAGTGTAATCTTATAGGGGAATCAAGCATCCTCGAAGTTTGGCGCGATTTGGATGCCGTTTGAGAGTAGTGTAATCTTATAGGGGAATCAAGCCGAATCAACTTCACCGAAATTGGTGTGAACGTTTGAGAGTAGTGTAATCTTATAGGGGAATCAAGCAGCCATCTTTTCAGCCTTTCTTTCCACGCCGTTTGAGAGTAGTGTAATCTTATAGGGGAATCAAGCTCGTCAATTTCATCAGTCTGCCCGTCAGTAGTTTGAGAGTAGTGTAATCTTATAGGGGAATCAAGCTTAGCAGATCATTGCCAATAGTTTTATTAGTTTGAGAGTAGTGTAATCTTATAGGGGAATCAAGCCTTCTGCATCAGCAGCTGCATTGGGTTTTGGTTTGAGAGTAGTGTAATCTTATAGGGGAATCAAGCGTGAGTCGGGACGAGTGCTTCCGGCTGCCTGTTTGAGAGTAGTGTAATCTTATAGGGGAATCAAGCGACGAGCAGCATGAGAAAACCAGGCCGCGCGTTTGAGAGTAGTGTAATCTTATAGGGGAATCAAGCTCTGGCAACACACGAAACCGCTGACGAAAGGTTTGAGAGTAGTGTAATCTTATAGGGGAATCAAGCCGAAGGACAGCAGGAAAAAGACGGGGAACTGTTTGAGAGTAGTGTAATCTTATAGGGGAATCAAGCGATCACGCAGACGCTGACCATGCGGGTGTCGTTTGAGAGTAGTGTAATCTTATAGGGGAATCAAGCTTGTCAGCATACAAGATTGCATTAGTTTCTGTTTGAGAGTAGTGTAATCTTATAGGGGAATCAAGCTTAATCAGCTCGGTGCACAGGGCTGATTGAGTTTGAGAGTAGTGTAATCTTATAGGGGAATCAAGCTTGTGTAGTGAGGTCGTATCTTGTCTTTCTGTTTGAGAGTAGTGTAATCTTATAGGGGAATCAAGCTTCGATGTCTTCTGTACCGGCGCTCATGAGGTTTGAGAGTAGTGTAATCTTATAGGGGAATCAAGCTCGTGTCCTTCGGCTGCGAGCCGGACAAGCGTTTGAGAGTAGTGTAATCTTATAGGGGAATCAAGCCGCGGGCGTGCGCTTCTGGCGTCTGGCCCCGTTTGAGAGTAGTGTAATCTTATAGGGGAATCAAGCACATAAGATTTGCGTATGACATAAGATATTGTTTGAGAGTAGTGTAATCTTATAGGGGAATCAAGCGCCGTACAGGCGGTGGATGCAGCCTTCTTTGTTTGAGAGTAGTGTAATCTTATAGGGGAATCAAGCCACTCCTGGGCGCTCAAAGACCCCAAATCAGTTTGAGAGTAGTGTAATCTTATAGGGGAATCAAGCATCACCGAATAATTCTGGATAGCTATAGTCGTTTGAGAGTAGTGTAATCTTATAGGGGAATCAAGCCAGGTTGTTCACCAGCTCCGTGAACAGATCGTTTGAGAGTAGTGTAATCTTATAGGGGAATCAAGCTCGATGGAGTTTCCATTGATTTCATGACTGGTTTGAGAGTAGTGTAATCTTATAGGGGAATCAAATGATGGCTGCATGCGTTGTCTACCAGCGTAGTCTGAGAGTATCCATCCGCTCACTCGCGATCTGACAGCATATTCAAACGCTGCATACTGCCTTCATTTACAGGATCATGTTTTAGAACGGTATATCCAATGATTCAGACACCGTCTGAACTATTCGGCTGGGAACGCGACGCAGCCATTCTGTGCTGGATAAGATCGCCACTGGAAACCAGGAGCAGCCGGGGGAAAACTGGCGCGCATATCGGACAGCATTCAGGAAAGCATACAAGTTAACGTACAAGATAGCATACAAGTTAACATACAAGATATTGCAGCTTGATGAGTTTGGTGATATCATGAGCGGGAAAGGAAGGTGCGCCCCATGGAAAGCTATATCCCGCCCTACACCCTCACCGATGCCATGCTCAACGCGGTGGCGGAGATTGCGGCCAAAGCTGAACGCATACACCTGTCCCAAGGGCTTGAGGCCCGTCCCCAGCTGCGGCGCAACAACCGCATCCGCTCCATCCATTCCTCTCTGGCTATTGAGGCCAATTCTCTCTCCCTCGACCAGGTCCGGAGCGTCATCGATGGAAAGCTGGTGCTGGGCCCGGCCAGAGAGATTCAGGAAGTGAAAAACGCCTGGCATGCCTATGAGCTGCTGGGACAGTTTGACCCATACTCCTTAGAGGACCTCAAACGCGTGCATGGCGTGATGACCGCTGCGCTGGTGCAGGAGTCCGGGATGTTCCGCACCCACAACGAGGGTGTCTTTTCCGGCGACCGCTGTATCTTCGTGGCGCCGCCGCCACAGTTGGTGCCGGATCATATGGCCTCTCTGTTTGCCTGGATGCGCGCAGCCAGAGGGCGGGTGCATCCGCTGATCCTCTCGTCTGTCTTTCACTATGAATTTGTCTTTATTCATCCCTTTGAGGACGGCAACGGCCGCATGGCGCGCCTCTGGCAGACCGCGCTGCTGACGGAGTGGAACCCGGTTTTTCAGTACCTTCCGCTGGAAAGCCGCATCCATGCCTTTCAGGATGGATACTATGCCGCCATCGCCGCCTGTCACGGCACAGGGAATTCCGATGCCTTTATCTCCTTCATGCTGGAGGCCATCAGCCAGACCCTGGATGGGGCGCTGGAACAGGCCTCCGGCCGGGACGCCGCGCTCTCACCGCAGGTGCAGGCGCTCATGAATGCGATGGAAACGGGAATCCCATACACGCTGACGCAGCTCTTGGAAAGGCTTGGCCTGAAATCCAGAGTCAGCTTCCGCAAGACGACCCTGCTGCCCGCCATAGAACAGGGATTGATCCGCATGCTTTATCCGGACAAGCCTAACAGCCGGAATCAGGCTTATATCAAAGGATGACGTTCGACCAGGTGTCTCCATGTCTGTCACCGAACCCACCGAAAGAAAGCATTCGTGTATTCGTCGGTCGGTTATAAGACCAAGATCACTCCACCAGAGCTTACTGCTGAGATCTACATCAATGATGAGCTTATGCAGACGATTGCAATCAACAAATAACACCAAACGATCGTAGTGAACCAACTTGTAAAGAAGAAAAACGACGTCAAGTAGTCAATGATGAAATCTATGGCTATTTCAAAAAGTATATAGTTCGTGAAATCAAGGAAACAATTTGAGCCCGGACGCGTTCCCTCTGAAGGGGACAGGCGATCCGGGCTCTGAATAATGTCGGCGCGTCAGATATCCTGCGCGGCGGTGAAGGCCTGCGCCAGGATGTCTCCCGCCTCTACATGGAGCGCCCCGGTGGGGCAGACCTGGAAGCAGTACCCGCAGCCGATGCAGCGGTCCGTTTTGTGCGCCTTGCGGTCGGCCAGCTCGATCCCTTCCTGCCAGCAAACGTCCACGCAGCGCCCGCAGCCTACGCACTTGGCCGGGTCGGGCTGGGCCTGCTGGTACGCGTCGCCCAGGCGGTTCTGCCGCGCTTTGGCGAAATCCCCGGGCATATTGAACAGCTGCAGCGCGTCGCCGCGCAGGCTGTCCATATCGGGATAGCCGGCCCGGTCCATCCAGGCGTTCAGGTCGCGGATGACCCTGGCGCAGGCCATCGTGCCGCCGGAGCAGGCGAGCGCGCCGAACTGAACGCAGTCGCTGCCGGCCATGATCAGCTTGGCCGCCTGCTCGAAGGAAAATACGCCGCCGCCGGCGTACATGGGCAGCGTGACGCCCTGGCTGCGCGCCTCGGCCACGGCATAGCAGACCAGCGGGTTGGCCTGCGTGCCGCCATAGCCGGCGCCGGGCCGGGGCTGCGTGCGCCGCCAGTCCAGGTCCATGCAGAACGCCTTCCAGCGCGCGGTCGGACCGACGGCGTCCGCGCCGCAGGCCTGCGCGATGCGCATGGAGGTCAGCGCGTCGCAGCCCTCGATCGCGAGCTTGACCATGACCTTCACCTGCGGCGGCGCGGCCTGGCGGATGAGCGTGGTGCAGTGGCGCACCAGCTGATAGTAGTCGAAAATGCGGTCCTTGGCGACGGCGACGCCGGGCGTGTTGAAGTGCAGCTCCAGCGCGTTCGCGCCGGCCAGGCTGAGCTCCTTCGCCTGGCGCACCCAGTCCTTCTCCCAGTCGCCGCCCTTGACGATATCGCTGTAGTGGCCCACGGACACCCAGAGCTGGATATCGCTGTCCAGCGCCTGGCGCGCCGTGCGGACCTCCTCGCAGTACTGCTCCAGGGTCGAAATACGGTCCGGCACCTGCCGGCCGACGGCGTGGCTGTGGAAGGCCTGGCCGCCGCTGAGCGCGGTCGCCGCGTCGGGGCCGAAAAAGCTGCCGCCGCCGCTGCCGTGGCCGAAGTTGCGCATGGTGATCGCGCCGGGGCGCATGGCCGCGCTCTTCAGCACGTTGCGCGCGCCCTGGGTGGCGGGGGAGGAGGCGACCACAAAGGGATTGATCATCTGCAGGGATTTGACAAACAGATCAGCCATGTCGATTCTCACTTTCTGTCAGTTGAACCAGGACGGCGGCGTCACGCCGGAACTGGTCCGGGCTGTCGTCGCGCACAAATTCGAGCAGCGCGGCGCGCGTCTGCTTCGGCTCCCGCGCGGCGTCGAAATAATACTGCCATTCGGCGGCGTTGAGCGGGCCGCGCGCGCCGTCCGGCCAGGAATACACATGAAAGTTGAGCAGCCGGCCGCGCAGCTGCCGGATGCCCTCCACGCGCTCGCGCGGGCTGAGCGCCACGGTCGGCTGCCATAGGCAGTACAGGTTGGGCGCGTCGGCCTCCCGGATCAGGCGGAGGGCGGACTCATTCGTGTCCGTCAGGGTATTTTTATGCCATTCCAGCGCGGCCTTGATCTGCGCGTCCCCGCACATGCGCGCGACCAGCGCCGCTTCGCGGGTCAGGCGCGCGCGCGTGTCCTCGTCGGTGTCCCAGGAGGCGGCGGTACCGGCCCAGAGCCGGATCACCGGCGCGCCGAGCGCCTGCGCGCTGCGCAGGCTTTTCCGGAAGTCCTCCTCCGGGCGCTCATGCTCGCCCAGGCGGTAATAGCTGCCATACGCCGCGATGGTCAGCCCGGCGTCCAGCGTCTTTTGCCGCAGGACCGCCGCGCCGTCCGGATCGTCGGGAAAAACGTGGGCGTTTTCGGACCATTCGACGGTCTTCAGGCCGCACTCGCGCAGCAGGGCGAGGATCTCATCCGCGCTCAGGGGCAGCTTTTTGAACGTCGCCGAGACCGCGCCGGGAATCCAGCGGGGCGTTACATCGCGCATACGGCCTCCCAGATGCTTTCGTCCACAGGAATGCCGTTGGCCATATTGTCAGCGCGCGTCCGCATCATGTTCTGGCCGGGATAGTACACGGGCTTCGCCGGATCGACGGGTTTGGAGGTCAGCAGGTCGGCCAGGCTCAGGCGCAGGCGCTCCGCGAACGCGTCCGCGTCCGGCAGGCGCTTCAGGTCGATGGCGATGAATACCTGGCTCAGCGCGGTCTCCCCGGGCTGCTCGCCGACCTCGCGCGAGGTCAGGCCGCCGCTCAGGGCCGCGGCGATCAGGTCCAGCATCAGGGACAGGCCGCTGCCCTTCCAGTAGCCGATCGGCAAAGCCTGGTGCGTTTTCAGGATATCCGCGGCGTTCCGGGTCAGATGCTGGCTTTCGTCAAACCCGCCGTCCACGGGCAGGGGCCTGTCCGCGCGGGCATAGCTCTCCAGCTTGCCGTAGGAGAACATGGACATCGCCACGTCCAGCAGCACCGGCGCGTCATCCCCGTTGGGGATGGCGAACACCACGGGATTGTTGCCCAGCCGCGCTTCCCTGCCGCCCCAGGGCGGCATGTTGGGCACGGTGTTGGTCCAGAGGATGCCGATGCAGTTTTCCTCAACCGCCATCAGGCCGTAGTTGCCGGGCCGCATCCAGTGATTGGTGTTGCGCAGCGCCACGACGCCCATGGTGCGTTCGTGCGCCAGGTCGATCGCGCGGCGCATACAGGCGTGCGCGTTCAGGTTGCCCGGTCCGCGGCGGCCGTCCCAGCGCTCCAGCGCGCCGCAGTCCGCCTCCAGCACGGGCGTGGCCTGCACGTCGACCAGGCCGGCCTCGATGCTTTTGATGAACTTGGGGAAACGGTTCAGGCCGTGGGTGTAGATGCCGTCACGGCTGGCGTCCGCGTACAGCGTGGCGGACAGCGCCGCCCGGTCGCCGGTGATGCCATATTTGTTCAGCACGCGGACGAACTCCGCGCGCATGGTGTCGTAGGGAACGCGCATACCCTTATCCTTTCACGGCGCCGACCATGACGCCTTTGACAAAGTATTTTTGAATAAAGGGGTACACCGTCAAAATCGGGACGGTGGCCACGACGATCGTGGCGAACTTGATGGTTTCGCTCATCGTGTAATCCTCGTCCGTGTCGGACAGGATCAGGATCTCTCGCAGGACCAGCTGCAGCGGATACTTCCGCCGTTCCTTGATGAACAGCATGGCGTTGAACCAGCTGTTCCAGTGCGAGACCGCGTAATACAGGCCGACGACGGCGACGGAGGGCAGGATCAGCGGGGTGATGATCGTGAACAGGATGGTCAGGTGCCCGGCGCCGTCCAGCTGCGCGCTCTCCTCCAGGCTGTCCGGCACGCCGGTCATGGCCGTGCGCATGATGATCAGGTTAAACACGTTGACCAGCGAGGGGATGATGAGCGCCCAGGTGGATTTGTAGAGCCCGACGCCCTTGACCACGAGAAAGAAGGGAATCATGCCGCCGGAAAAGTACATGCTGAATACGACCAGAATCGTGAAAATGCGTTTCAGCATATAGTTCTTCCGGCTGAGGACATAGGCGGCGACCAGCGTGAACAGCATGTTCAGCAGCGTCCCGACCACGACGATGAACAGGGTGTTGACGTACCCGGTCCAGATATTCTGGTTGCGGATGACGGCGCGGTACGCGTCCAGCGTCGGATTCAGCGGCCAGAACAGCAGGCCGGAGTGTCCCATATAGGACATGCCGTCGCTGAAGGAGCCGGCGAGAACGTGGATCAGCGGGATCAGGATCAGCACGCACAGAAAAATCAACAGCACAGCGTCCACATGGTAGAAGATGCGCTCGCCCAGCGGGATGCGGATCGCACGGGGACGCTTTTCAGCGGATTGGCTCATGGCGTTCCCTCCTTTACCACAGACTGTTGCCGCCCATTTTCTGGGTCAGCTTGTTGGTGAAATAGACCAGCATGAAACAGACAACGGAGTTGAAAAAGCCGACGGCGGTGGAATAGCTGAGGTTCACGGTTTCCCCGGCGCCGCCGCCGAAGCCGCGGCGGTACACATAGGTGTTGATGACGTCGGCGGTTTCGTAGGTCAGCGGCGTGTACAGCAGCATGACCTTCTCATAGCCTACGTCGAACACCTTTCCGACCTTCAGGATGAACATGATGATGATGGTCGGCACCAGGCAGGGAATGGTGACGTGAATGATCTGATGCCATTTGTTGGCGCCGTCGACGCGCGCGGCCTCGTACAGCTCCTGGTCGATGGCGGTCAGCGCGGAGAGGTAGACGATGGAATTCCAGCCGATATTGGACCAGATGTCCGATACGATGTAGATGGGCACAAAGTACGACGGCTCATACAGCATATTGGTGACCGGCATGCCGAACAGCGCGTGCAGCAGCATGGTCACGCCGCCGGTGCGGTCGACCAGGCCGCGGATGATGCCGCAGACGACCACGGTGGAAATGAAGTGGGGGATATAGCTGATGGTCTGCACGGTGCGGGAGAGCGCCTTGGAGCGCAGCTCGTTGATCAGGAGCGCCAGCAGAATGGGCATGGGGAAGGAGAAAATCAGCGTGCTCAGCGCGATGGTGACGGTGTTGCGCAAAAGCCGCGGCAGATATGGGTCGTTAAAGAAATTCCGGAAATGCATGAAGCCGACCCATTGACTGCCCTGAATGCCCTTGGCCGCCTTGTAATTCTGGAACGAAATGGCCAGGCCGGCCATCGGCGCGTACTTGAAAATGAGAAAGTAGGCCAGCACAGGTAAAAACAGCAGGTACAGCGTCCAGTGCTTCTGAAAATCGCGCCGGATGCGTTTTCCCAGGGACATTTTGTGCGGAACGGCCGCCTTATTCCGTCCGGGATGGGGGATCGCACTCATTGTCGGGCCGCCTCCTTTCTGATGTGTCCGCGCGGTATGCCTCGTCCATCAGGCGCATGGTGCGAAGCGCGTCCTCCGGGGGAATGGCCGGCGCTTCGCCGGCCTGAAGCCGGCGGTAAAAATCCTCGATGAAGGGGCCGTGGCCGCTGCCCCAGTAGTCTTTGCCGACTTTGACCTGGGCGCTGTAATCCTCCAGCGCGGTCATGTCCGGCGTTTTGACGGTCAGGCGGCTGCCGTCCATGTGCAGCTCGCCCTGCTCGAAAGTCAGGTGCAGCTGCACGGGCAGGTTGTTCACGCCGCAATTGCTGGCGTAAAACAGGCAGCGGTGCCCTGCGGCGTCGCTCAGCAGCAGCTCGCAGGTGTCCTCGGTCTCGATGGTCTGCGCCAGGCGGTGCGCGCTCATGCGGCCGTGCGTGACGCGCAGGCCGCCGGACAGCCAGTTGATCAGGTCGAGCGTGTGGATCGCCTGGTTGATCAGCACGGAGCCGCCCTCGGTGCGCCAGCGTCCGCGCCAGTCGCAGTTCTGGTAATACTGTTCGCCGCGGTTCCACACGACGAAAGCGCTGCCGCCCAGAAACGCGCCGAGCGCGCCGCTGTCGATCAGGGCCTTCATCCTGCGCGAGGCGGGATTGTAGCGGTTCTGGAAGCACACGGTCAGCGCCTTCCCGGTCTCGCGCGCGGCGGCGGCCATTTGGGCGGCCTCGTCCGCGTTCATCCCCATCGGCTTTTCGCACAGCACGTGCTTGCCCGCGCGCAGCGCGGCGACCGCCATGGGCCGGTGCAGCCAGTGCGGCACGCAGAGGTGAACCGCGTCGATGCCGGGGTCCTGAATCAGCGCCTGCCAGTCGGTGCAGGCCCGAACGTGCTGCGCGTCCGCGGCGGCGTTCGCTTTCTCGGCGTTGATATCGCACACCGCCGTCAGCCGGGCGGTATCCAGCTTTTCGAGCGCGTGAAAATGGTTGCCGGAAATCGCGCCGCAGCCGATCACGGCGACGTTAAAAGGATTCATGCTTTATTCCTCCTTGTTATGCCGGCAGTGTTCCGCCGCACTTTTCCGCGAGCAGGCGGCAGAACAGGTCCTCGTCCACGGGCAGGTCGACCCACTGCCCGCCCAGCCAGTCCGACAGGTGGATGGCGTTGGAGATTTCCAGCCCGTTGATGCCTTCCTGTCCGTCGGCCAGCAGGGGCTCATCGCGCAGGATGGCCGCGCAGAAATTGCGCATGATCCCCGCGTGCGCGGTGTATTCGCCCTCCACGGGGACCTCCTCGGCCGTCATGGGCGGCTTTCCCAGCCCCTTGGTCCAGGTGCGGTTGAATTCGGGCTCGTCCACGGACAGGCGATCCAGGTGCAGACGTCCGCCCTCAACGACCAGGCGTCCGCGCGTCCCGTCGATTTCCAGACGGTTGGTGCCGGGCGCGTCGATCACGGTGGTGATATAGGTGCCGGTCGCGCCGTTGGCGAACTCCGCGAGGGCGACGACGTCGTCCTCGACCTCGATCGCGCGGTGACGGCCATAATAGACCTGCGCGCGCATCCGCGTGGGCATGCCGACGATCCACTGCCACATATCCAGGTTGTGCGGATTCTGGTTCAGCAGCACGCCGCCGCCTTCGCCGCGCCAGGTGGCGCGCCAGCCGCCCTGGTCATAATAGCTCTGGGAACGGTACCAGTTGGTGATCAGCCAGTGCGTGTGCACGATATCGCCCAGCGCGCCGCCGCGGACCAGCTCCCGCGCCTTGATATAGGCGGGGTCCGTGCGCTGGTTGAAATCCATGGCGAATTTCAGTTCCGGGTGACGGGCGGCGACGGCGTTCATTTCGCGCACCTGGCGGGTATAGACGCCGGCGGGCTTTTCCACCAGGGTGTGCAGCCCCGCGTTCAGCGCGGCGATGGCCAGCGGCGGGTGCTGGTAGTGCGGCGTGCAGATGTGCACCGCGTCCACGGCGCCGGAGGCGATCAGCGCGGCCCCGCTGTCAAAATAGGCGACCGAATCGCCCAGCGCCTGCCTGGCCGCGGCCAGCCGGGCCGGGTCTTCGTCGGCGACGGCGGTCAGCCGCAGCTCGGGCACCTGGCCGTCGAGGATTTTTTTGACATGCTGGCTGCCGATCTTGCCATAGCCGATGATGCCATAACGTACCTGGTCCATGTCACGCCTCCTCCCACAGCCGCTTCAGCAGCCGGATCGCCTGAGGGCCGTCCGTGAGCAGGCTGTCGGTTTTTCCTTCGATGCTGAGCAGGCCGCTGTAGCCGGTCTGCTTCATCGCGGCGAACATCCGGCGGTAGCCATCGTCCTCCGTCAGGGGGAAGCGGCGGCCGGCCTCTGCGGCGATGTGCGCGTGGCTGATGCCGGAAAGCCGCGCGATGTCCTCGGGCGGCTCGTGCTCCACGGCCATGTGGTAGTAATCCGCGAGCAGGCGCACGTTGGGAAGGTCGACAGCGGCGACCAGGCCCGCGCCTTCGCCCACGGAATTGATCATGTTGCTTTCGCCGCGGTTCAGCGGCTCGATGACCACGGTGATCCCGTGCGCGGCGGCTGCCTGGCCCGTCAGCGCGGTCACGCGGATGAGCCGCCTGTAGGCGGAAGGATATGGAATGCCGTCAGGGCGCTGGCGGCTGCGTCCGCTGCCGAAAACGACGGTCCGTCCGCCGAGCGCTTCCATGCGCTCAAACGCGCGGCCGAGGTACTCCGTGATGGCTTCGTCGGCGCAGAGAGGGGACAGCAGCGCCAGATCCTTCGGAAACAGCAGGTTGAACGCCGGCGTGGGCAGTCCGGCGTCCGCGAGCGTCTGACGTGCGGCTTCGAAGTCTTCGTCAGACAGTCCCGCAATCATGTTGAGCGGCAGCTCCAGGTAATCAAAGCCCGCCTGCGCGGCCTGCGCCGCGGCAGCCGGTTTTCCACAGTATCCGATGTTCATGCGTCTGTCCTTTCAATGCGGTCGTTTCGGATGGTCAGGACGCTGTGACAGCGCCCGCCCAGGGTCACGCTGGCGTTTTCGCCGGCGGTTTCAATGCTGGCAGCGCAGTCCGGCGGCGCGATGACCGTCACGCAGCTGAACGGCGCCGGACCGGAAAAGCGCAGGCTGAGCTGCGGCGCCGGCTCGCGCAGGCTGTAGCCGTAGCTGACCCAGCCGCCGATGGGGTCAGTGCTGCCGCAGAGGCAGACGGCGTCCATGGCCGCGTCCGCGCGGACGGTGACGGCGTAGTGACGATCCCGCGGCGTGGTATAGCGCCACGCGCCGTCCTGCCCGGCCAATTGCCCCGGCGCGAATTGCCAGGTCAGCCTGAAATCGTGGGGCTGAAGGCCGAGACCGGTCACGCGGTCAAAAATGACGTAGACGTCCTGCTCCAGCCGCACGACGGTGCGGCGGTGGCAGACCGGGTCGTCCGTGAACACATAGCCGTTGTGGCTGACGTCGATGACGGCAAACTGCGCGTTTTCCTCAAAACGGTGCAGGAAGAGCCGCACCCCGCGCACCCGGCTGACATTCGGCACCGCGCCCATGGTCAGGTCGTCCATATAGAGGGTGTTGTGCGCCAGCGCGCCGGTAAAGTAATGCCGCCAGTCGCGCCAGATGGACTGGTTGTAAATGTACCGCCCGCCGTCGATGAGGATGTCCTCGCCCGCGATCTGCAGCTCGAGGTGTCCGGTGTCGTTGTGGCTGTGCGTGCTCTTTTCCCCGCGCTCCAGCTGCACGCCGTGAACGTGCATGTAGCTGTCGTCGGGTCCCCACCCGGTGCGCATGATGTGGATGCCGGCTTCCTTCATGCTGAAATTGCGCTCGATGGGCGGATGCCCCTGCGCGCGGGCGGTGGCCGCCCATAAAAAGTCGCCGCGGCCGGTCCATTCGGCCATCTGGCGGAACCAAGCGCGCATCTCGTTCAGGTCAAAGGGATCCATGGACAGGTTCATGCCCTCGTACAGCGAGCGGTCGCTCCGGCGCGCGAGCAGGTCGTTGCGGTCCGCGTCGCCGATCATCGGGGTGGAAAAATCGGGCTTCAGCTGCCTGAGCAGGAATTCGCAGGCCCGGGTCAGGGCGGGGCGGGCGTAGGGCGGCACGGGAATGCCGTTCAGCTCGCACAGGCGGACGCACTGATAATAGCTGATCGACGCCACCATGTGATAGATGCTCGTGCGCTCCATGTGGACGCCGTCATTGTCAAACGAATACCGCAGCTCGTGCATCACGCGCTGATAACCGTGCTTCAGCCAGACGTCCGCCTGATCGAGCTCGGGGAAAAGGATGGCGGTCTGCAGCAGCGCGCCGGACTCCATCGTCAGCCAGTTGGAGCTGCGCTCATGGTTGGTGTAATGCGTCACCAGGAAATCCGCATGCTGGCGGATCGCGCCCAAATACAGCGCCCAGCCCTCGTCGTCGAAGGCCTCGCTGTGCCTGAAGGCGGCCAGGCAGGGGAGAAAGGCCGTGTACAGGCGCATGGCGGTCTCAATATGCCGCCAGGGATAGCTGGGATACTGGTGCGCCCGGATGTAGGCGTCCTCATCCGCCAAAAAATCCTCAAGCGGCCAGGCCTGCAGAAAGCTTTTCAGCAGGCTCAGCGCCTTGAGCGGGTACTTCTCGTCCCCGGTCAGCGCGTACGCGCGCGCGAGCGGCTGCCAGTAGATAAAGCGGTACAGGCTCCAGCTCCATTCGTTGTCGTGCGCGGCGTCGGTGGTCGGGTTGAAATGCCAGTCGACCCCGTGGGGAAACGTATAACCGTACAGGGTGTCGCGCATGACCTCCTCAGCGTCCGCCAGCAGGCCGGGATCGCTGTTGCGGCGGAGGTCGTCCATGTCAAACAGGTAGCGCGGTGACGTGCGCGTACGGAAATGGCGCAGCAGCGCTTCGGCGCAGCCGGCTTCGTCGCCGCGCTGCAGGAGCGCTCTGGCCTCGCTCAGGGCCGGCGCGTCCAGGTTGACGAGGCGGATGATTTCTTTTTCCCAGCTCATGTTTTTTTCTCCGGTTGTTCATTGACAGTACGTCGCAGGATGGCCGGAGCCATCCTGCGACGCACAGGGGGGGAATCAGTTCGCCATGAAGGTGTCGTAGGCGGCCTGCTTGTACTGAATCGCGCGGCTCAGTCCGAAGGCTTCCATCTGGTCGACATAGGCCTTCCAGCTTTCGTCGTTCAGCTCGGCCTGACCGGTGATCCACTTGGCTTCCATCTCGTCCTTGTAGGTCTTCATGTTGGCGGTGATGGTCGCGAAGTCATCGGCGTTTTCGGTGGCCACGGCCGCGCCGGCGGGATACATGTAATCGCCGAAATCGGTCTTGGTCCACAGCTTCATGCCGGCGATCTGCGCGGTATAGGCGTAATACTGGTCATTCACACGGGTATCCTGCACCACGGGGCCGTTCTGGTGTCCGCGGGCATAGATACTCAGCGCGGCGGCAACGCTCAGGCCGTCCGGATTGTGCAGCACGACATCGGTGAAGGTCGGATAGCCGTCCACCATGTTATAGCTCTCGCCCTCGATGCCGAAGCAGTTGATCATGTGGCCTTCCTCGGAATACATCCAGTCCAGCAGCCAGAGCGCGGCTTCGAGCTTCTCGCCGCCCTCGTCCGCCAGGCGCTTGGAGATCGCCGCGGAGGAGCCGGAGGCGTCATACAGGCCGTTCATCTTGGAGAATTTGGCGTTCTGGCCCTTGACGCTGGTGACGGGCACGGTCGTGACCATGTCGCTCTCGTCCTGGATCAGGCCCGCTTCGAGCAGCTTGGGGAAGATGTTGGACGCGCCGCCGCCGCAGGCGTCATAGGTCGCGAAGGCGCCGCCGGTCGCCATGATGCCGCGGCCGTCGCCGGCGCTGGTGTGGGTCAGGTAGTCCTGATCGAACAGGCCGTCCTTGTACCAGCGGACCATGGTTTTCAGGTACTCATAGCGGGAATCCTCGGTGAGGCCATACTTGACCACGCCGTTGTCCACATAGTAATCCCAGAAGTTGTCGAAGCCCGGGGCGAAGATCTGGTTCATCCATTCGCTGCGGGTGATGAAGGGGATCATGTCCGGATGCGCTTCCTTGACGGCGCGGAGGACGGTTTCCCACTCTTCCACGGTCTCGGGCACTTCCAGGTTGAGCTCCTTCAGGATATCGCCGCGCATATAGAAGCCGGAGGTGAACAGGCAGTTGTTATCCACGAACGTGGTGCCGCGCAGGAAGGGGAAGACGTAATAGTCGCCTTCCGCCGTCTTGACGGACTTGTCGATGGCGATCTCGTTGTCCAGGATGGCCTTCAGGTTGGGGGTCTTGCCGGAGGCGATGGCGTCATTCAGCGGCATGATGACCTCATCCGCGATGGCCGCGGAGGCGCCGCCGGGGTAGGAGGTCCAGCTGTATTCGACGATGTCGGGCATCTCGTCGGGCACGGCGGTGAGCAGATTGAACTCATTGGTATCCTGGCCGGCGGCCGGATGAATGAATTCGATCTCGATGCCGGTGGCATCGTGCACAGCCTGATACCATTTGGTCTGGGCCAGGTTTTCCACGGGCTTGCCGTCCACGTTGACGCCCTTCAGGTTCTCGTGCAGCTTGAGCCACCAGGTCAGCTTGACGCCGGCATAGGGCTTGTCATCGGCCGCGGAGGCGGGAATGACGAGGACCGCCGCGAGCATCACGACAGCCAGGGACAGTGCGAGCAGTTTCTTCATGTGGGTCTCTCCTTTGGTTTATTTTATCAGCGGCGTACCGCCGATAATTCGGTGGGATGTGGAAAGAAACAGGCGTTATCCTTCCATTTCGACGTTTACAGCGAGATTCCTGTTTCCGCGGGCAGCGCCCAGTGCGCGGCGCAGCGGATCAGCGCTTCCTCCAGTCCGCTGACGCAGGGGATCCGGTCGGGACCGTCGTCCAGCCACTCGACATGACTGTCCGCGACTGGCTGGATGTCCAGCGCCTGCGCGTATCGCACCGCCTGCAAATGCCCCAGGCCGGCGATGGGGCCGCAAGGCGGGGCGTCGCCGGTACGGACGCAGCCGATGACGGCGCTCAGCTTCCGCAGCATGGTGGAGCCGCTCTCCGGACCGTAGTTGAGGAGCTCTCCCGTGTCCGTAACCACCAGGTACGGCGCGCCCCGTCCCCAGGTCAGCGTGGCGTGCTCGAATTCCATCACGCCGTTCTGGCCCAGGTTTTTGGCGCGGAGGGGATGGGCGGTATAGTAATACAGCGGCGCGCCGGCGTCGGTCTGGCAGCGCAGGAACGCGATATCATAGTTTTCCACCGTGGGATTGCCGCGGTACAGCGCGCCGTCAACGGCGGTCACGGCAGCGGCGTCCGGCATGGCGGAGCCCAGCAGGAAGGTCATCAGCTGGAAGTTGTGCGCGCAGGCGTTCATGAACGGGCTGTCCAGCACGGGCTGTCCGTTGACCGCGATGCGGCCGGCCCAGTTCGCGCGCGCGTAGTAGTTCATGCCGCGCCGCATGGCGTGCATGCAGCGCGCGCGGCGCACGGCGCCGAAGCGGCCGGCCAGAATATCGCGCTTCAGGTCCAGCACCGGCTGCTCATAGTCCAGCTGCCAGCCCACGGCCAGGAAACGGCCGCTCTCGCGCGCCGCGCGGTCAAGGCCGCGCGTCTCATCCTCGGTCAGGCAAAGGGGCTTTTCACACAGCACGTTCAGTCCATGGTCCAGGCATTCGCGGATCATGCGCTCGTGCAGGTGAATGGGGGAGGCGATGATGGCCAGGTCCGCCGCTTCTCCCTTCCGGAAATATTCCTCGAGGCCGGGCCAAACCGGAATATGCCGTTCGGCCAGCACGGGGAACCGCGTTTCAAGGTCCGGGGCGACGTCCACCACGGCCGTCAGGTCGCCGCCCATGTCGCGCTGGGTCAGCGTATTCAGGTACAGCGTGCCGTACATGCCGGCGCCAACCAGCACAATGCGGGGACGTGCGGATTCAGATGAGCGCATCGTTGATTTCCTCCTGTCAGGTGAGCTGATGGGATTCACGGTAGGTCCGCCAGACGCTTTCAAACCACAGGTCGCGGTCAGGGATCGGACGGGCGGGGACCCGGCAGTTGTCCCCGTTCCGGGTCACGAGCACACCGGGCGTGGCGCTGTCCTCGTCCAGCGCGTACAGCATGGCGGCCAGCACCTCGCGCTGGGTGACCAGCGCGTCCCACAGCAGCAGGCGCGGCTCGAAGTCGTCCGCCCCCGGGTCGGCCGGAGAAGCGCTGTCCAGCGTCCGGCAAATCCGGGACATCAGCGCGCGCATGCCCTCGCGGTCGGGCTGAAAGGCGGCGACCCTGGACATCTCGGCCTGGAACGCCGCCAGCACTCCGGTGGGCAGGCGCCAGCCGGTTTCCGGCAGCGGTCCTTCATACAAGGGACGCCGCGAGCGCGCGATGGCCTGTGCGGCGCGGACGGCGCCGGCCTGGGTGGCGTTCAGCGCGGAGCCGCCGGGGCGTTTCCGTCCGAAGGTGCCGGCCGCTTCTCCGCAGGCGTACAGGCCGGGAACGGCGGTCTGCCAGTCGGCGTCGACGGCGACGCCGCCGTTGTGATGCTGCGCGCAGACCCGGATTTCCAGCCGGTCGCGCGTGAGGTCAATGCCGTGGTCCTGATAGAGCCGGACGGCCGGCGCGTTCAGACGCAGCAGGCGGTCGATCGGGCGGCCGTCGAGCGCATGGGATTTTCCCAGATAGCCGGCGGCCTCGGCGCTCAGGCGCTCGGGATGGTAGCCGCGCGGGTTGTGGAGATAGTCCAGGTACACCCGCCGCCCCAGGTCGGTTTCCCGCTTCACCAGCAGGTCGACGCGGGAGGAGCCTTCTGCCTTTTCCGGGTCGAACGGCCATTGATAGCCCTTGAGAAAGATCCGGCTGAGCGCATCGCTTTCGCCGAGGGCATCCGCGATGAATTCGCGCTCGACGCCTTCGGCATCCACGGATACGTAGCGCGGGATCACCTGCTGATAGCTGCCGGAAACGTTCCAGCGGAAGGCGACGGAGGCGAGCCCGTACTGCCAGCAGTGCAGGTTGGCGCCCTCCGCGCCGGCGGAAAAGGCCAGGCCGCTCATGCCGTGCTGGCTTTCCGGATAGACGCTGTCCCGGTAAATGTGCGCGGGGCCTCCGGTACAGAGGATGACGCAGGCGCACCGGATGCGGACCAGCCGCCGCTCGTCCCTGAGCAGGACGTCGACGGCCGCGACGCCTTCGGGCCCGGTCACGATCCGCGCGGCCATGGCGCGGTCCAGGACCTTCACATGCTTTTCACGGATGGCGCGCTCGAGCGCCTCGGTCATCATATTGCTGGTCAGCGGGCCGGCGGAGGTGGCGCGGCGGCGGGTATCGTGGTCGGTCTGGTATCCGGCGTATTCCCCGTACGCGTTGGTGGGGAAGGGCACGCCCAGCGCGCAGAGCTTCAGGAAGCACGGCGCGCTCAGCGCCGCCTCGGCCAGCGCGAGGTCGCCGTGCATATCCTCGCCGCACAGCGTCCGCGCGAGGTCGCCGACGCTGTCCGGTTCGTCCCCGGCCAGGGACAGCTTGTAATAGGTCTGCTTGTCGCTGCCGGTATTGCGCGAGGTGCCGGCGTTCATCTCCTCTGTCACCAGCAGGCAGTCGATGCCCAGCGCGGTGAGCGTGTCCGCCGCGTTCAGCCCCGCGCAGCCGGACCCGATGACCACCGTGTGGACGCTGCGTTCAGTGTTCATAGGGCTCACAGCCTCCTCAGGGAAAAACCGCCGTCCGCGTTCAGCACCTGGCCGACCGCGTAATCCAGATACCCTTCGGCGCAGGCGAGCACCACGCGGGCCACGTCGTCCGGCTGGCCGAAGCGCGGCAGCGGCAGCAGTCCGCCCTGAATGAGCCTTTCGTACTTGTCGTGCACCGTGCTGGTCATATCGGTGGCGATGATGCCGGGACGGACCTCGAACACGGGAATGCCCTCTGCCGCGAGGCGGTCGGCGAACAGCTGCGTGACCATGGCGACGCCCGCCTTGCTGATGCAGTATTCACCGCGATTGACGCTGGAGGTGTTCGCGCTGATGCTGCCGATGTTCACGATGCGCGGGCCCCAGCTGGGCAGCCCAGCGTCCCGCTCGCGCAGCATTTCCCGCGCGAACAGCTGGGTCATGAACATGGTGCCCTTCAGGTTGATCCCCAGCACGCGGTCGAAGCTCTCCTCGGTCATGTCCATCAGATCGGCGCGCACCAGCGGCGCAACGCCGGCATTGTTGACCAGCAGGTCAACGCGGCCGAAACGGTCGAGCACGGCCTGCAGCGCGGAGGCCCGCGACGCGGCGTCGGAAATGTCGCAGGAAATGTAGCAGGCCTCCTCCGGCAGCCCGTCCGGGCGCGCATCCCGCGTGCCGGAATAGATCGCCTGCCAGCCGGCGGCGCGCAGACGGTCGGCGATGCCGCGCCCGATGCCCCGGCTGGATCCGGTGACGAACGAGATTTTCACAGCCGGTACACCTCCCTGTCACGGACCACGCAGCCCGCGGGGCGTCCCGCGCGCAGCAGCGAGGCGCAGCCGCCGCAGGTCACACAGACCCTCGACGGGTCGATCCGGCCGGTGGCGCGCAGATCATGAATGAATTCGGGATAGGCGAAGGCCATGCGTCCGAAGCCGGCCATGGCGCAGTGACCGCCGGAAACCATGCCGGCCGCCAGATTTGGCGCAAACTGCCGCGGATAGGTAAACGCGCTGCCGAGCACCGGCAGGTCCGGCATGGCGCGCTGGATGTCGCTGACGCCCCGCATCATCCGTCCGAGCCCCTCCAGCGGATGCTCGTCGGGTACATAGTTGCCGTGGTCGTAGGGCCGGTTGACGTGCGGGTTGCGGTAGGGATTGCCCATCGTCACGTTGATCAGCGGGATATGGTAGTCCCGGCGCAGCTCCCCGATCAGGCGGACGCCTTCCGTGAGGTCGGGCGCGAGCCCTGTTTCCGCCGTGACACCGAAGCCGTCCGGCCAGGGAAAACCGTCGTACACGTTGAGGCGCGAGGTCAGGAACACCTCCGCCGGCACGGCGCTCTGCGCGGCGGCGTAACAGTTTTTGAGGAAGCGGGTGCGGTTTTCGTAACTCCCGCCGTAAGGCCCCGGCCGCGTGTAGGCGCTGAGCAGCTCGCTGGCCAGATAGCGGTGGCAGCATTTGATGTCGATCCCGTCAAACCCGGCTGCCACACACAGCCGCGCGGTAACGGCATACGCGTCCTCAAAGCGGCGCAGGTCGTCGTCAGTGACGACGGCGCTGTCCGGCAGGGGCTGGTCTTCCAGCGACGGGCAGTGATACGCGATCCGCGGCGCGGGCGAACCGGTGGGCTTGGCATAGCGGCCGGAATTGGTCGCCTGGCACACGATCAGCGGCGCGTATCCGTTCACGCGCAGGGAGGCTTCCCGCATCTCGTCCAGCAGCCGGCGGAACGCGCCGACGTTCTCCTGCGTCAGCCACAGCTGGTGCGCGGAGGCCCGGACCTCGGGCAGCGTCGCGACCGCCTCGAACCAGATCAGTCCGGGTCCGGCTTCGGCGAAGCGCAGATAGCGTCGGAACGTGAGCGTGTCCGGCGCGCCGTCTGCGGTGCCGTCTGTACCCTCCATCGGCTCGAAGGCGATCCGGTTGCTGACCTCATGCCCCGCCAGAGAAAGCGGCTGGAAAAGAGCGGACGTATTTTCACTCAGGGGCAGAAACGCCCCTGCTTTGCGGGCGGTTTCGCTCAGCGCTTCGGTCGTCGGGTAATGAAACGGCTCGTGCTGCATGGTATCGCTCCCCTTGTTCTTTTCTGAACAGTATGATATAATAAATCGTCCCTGAAAAATGGTGATTGAGGGACCGAAAATATGTAAATTCGATTTTGGAGCCTGCCTTATGCCCCTTGAGGTCAGATATAACGATCAGCCTGTCGCGCATGGCATGCACACGCACACGTACGATGAAATGCTCTATGTGCGCAGCGGCGCGGCGGAAATCATCGTGCGCGGACAAAAATATGACTGCGGACCGGGCTCGCTGATCTTCCTGAACCCGTTCGACAGTCATGCTTCGCGTCCTGTGGCGCTGCCGTATGAGCGCTATTATGTGCTGATCCCGCCCACGGAGCTCAGGGCGTTTCATAACGATGTGCTGCTGCTGTCAGTATTCCGCTTTCACGGGGAGCAGTTCCCGTACGTGATGAATACGATGGCGAAAAAGCCGGTGTTCGACGCGTATTTCCAGCGATTGCTGGCCATTCAGGCCGAGGGCGGCCGGCACCTGGAAGCGCGGCTGGACGCCATGATGACGCTGATCCTGACGGATGCGGAGGCGCTGCGCCCGGATCTGTTCACGCCGGCGGACCGCCTGTCCTTCCTGCCGGTGCAGGAAATCCTGAACGTGCTGGACGCGACGTATACGGAGCCCTTTTCACTGACCGCGCTGGCCAGGCGCTTCCACGTCTCACCGGGCTGCCTGTCGGCGCATTTCCGGCGGGCGGTGGGGGTCAGCCCCATGCAGTACGTGGTCAGCAGCCGGCTGCAGCTGGGCAAACGTCTGCTCAGACATTCGGAGATCCCGGTGTCCGGCGTGGCGCAGCAGTGCGGGTATCCGGACCCCAGCAACTTTGTGCGCCGGTTCCGGCAACAGTACGGCATGACGCCGCTGCAGTACCGCCGGCAGGCAGCGGAGCACCCGTAAAATCCGTTCTAAGGAGGCCGTTATGCCCTATCAGCCAGCCATTGACTATAAAACGCAGCAGGATATCCGGCGCACCGAGCGCCTGCGTCAGCTGCAGCGCGAGCTGCCGCCGGCCTGCACGGATTTTTTCCGCGCGGTCGCGCACACCACCAGCACGCTGACGCGCCTCGCCTACGCCTACGATTACCGGCTGTTTTTTGACTATCTGCAGAAGGAGAATCCCGATTTCGCCGACCTGAACATTTCCCTGATCGGCGATCAGGAGCTGGCCATGGTGACCGCGCGCGACATCGAAGGCTTTCAGGACTACCTGGGGCAGTATTTTACGCGGGACGACGCGCTGATGCGCAATCAGGAGCTGGGCATCATGCGCAAGCTGTGCTCGCTCAGGTCGCTGTTCGATTACCTGTTCAAAACGGGCCGCATCCCCGCGAACATCGCGACCCTGGTCAGCCTGCCCAAGCTGCACGAAAAGCCGATCCTGCGACTGGATTATGATGAAATGACGCGCATGCTGGACAGCGCCGAAAGCGGCGAGGGACTGACCAGCCGCCAGCAGGCGCTGAACCGCAAGACCGCCGCGCGCGACGTGGCGATCCTGCTGATGTTTCTGGGCACGGGCATCCGCGTCAGCGAGCTGGTCGGCATCAATCTGAGCGACGTGGATTTTGAGGAGAACGCCTTCCAGGTGACGCGCAAGGGCGGCAACCAGGCGATTCTGTATTATCCGGATCAGGTGGGGGACGCGCTGAAGCGCTATCTGGCGGAACGCTGTCAGATCGATCCGCTGCCGGGGCATGAGGACGCGCTGTTCCTGTCCCTGCAGCGCCGCCGCATCACCCAGCGCGCGGTGGAAAACCTGGTCAAGAAGTACGCGATGGTCGCCGCGCCGCTCAAGAAACGGTTAAGCCCGCACAAGCTGCGCAGCACCTTTGGCACCAACCTGTATCAGGAGACGGGCGATATTTATCTGGTCGCCGACGTGCTTGGCCACAGCGATGTCAATACCACGCGCCGGCATTACGCGGCGATGAGCGAAGAGCACAAGCGCCAGGCCGCCCGTCACGCCGTGCTGCCGGAAAGGAAAAAGTGATCCTCACGCCTTCGCTGCCACGCGGCGGATGACGTCCGCGGCGGCGGCGAGCAGGTCCTGGGGGATATTGAGGGCGGGGAGCAGGCGGACCTTGTCCTTCGCGGTCAGGCAGAGCACGCCTTCGGCCATGCAGTCCGCCACGACGTCGGCGGCGGGACGCGCGGTCTTCAGGCCGAGCATCAGGCCGAGGCCGCTGACATCCTCGATGCCGGGCGCGCCGCGGAAGGCGGACTGAAGGAAGTCGCCCTTGGCGCGGACCTCCGCGAGAAAATCATCGGTCAGCCGGCTGAGGATGCTGTACGCGCCGGCGCAGCAGACCGGGTTGCCCCCGAAGGTGGACCCGTGGTCGCCGTAACTGAACACGTTCTGAAGCTTTTCGCCCAGCAGGGTGGCGCCCAGCGGCAGACCGCCGGCAAGGCCCTTGGCAGTCGAGACGATGTCGGGGGAGAGGCCATAGCGCATGTAGGCGTACAGCGCGCCGGAGCGGCCGTTGCCCGTCTGCACCTCGTCCACGATCAGGGGAATGTCATGCGCCTGGGTGAAGCGCTGCACCGCCTGCGCGTATTCCGCGGACAGCGGCACCACGCCGCCCTCGCCCTGCACGCATTCGATCATGACCGCGGCGATTTTTGTGGTTTCCGCGAGGGCCTCCAGCTCGCCGGGCTGTTCGGCGTTCACGTGCGCAAAGCCGGGCGTCAGCGGGCAGAACAGCTCGTGGTAATGCGCCTGCCCCGTCGCCGCGAGGGTGGTCAGCGTCCGCCCGTGGAAGCTGTTGTTCAGCGTGACGATGGTATAGCAATCCGCGCCGTGCTTCTGCGCGGCGTATTTGCGTGCCGCCTTGATGGCGCACTCGTTGGCCTCCGCGCCGGAATTGCTGAAAAACACCTTGCGCATGCCCGTCTTTTCGCACAGCAGCCTGGCCAGGCGGATGCACGGGTCGGTATAGTACAGGTTGGACATGTGCTGCAGCGTGCCCAGCTGGGCGGTGACCGCCGCCTGCCACGCGTCGTCCGCGATGCCGAAGGAGGTCACCGCGATGCCGCTGCCCATGTCGATATAATTGTTGCCGTCCGCGTCCTCGACCAGCGAGCCCTTCCCGCGGACGATCTCCAGCGGGAAGCGTTTGTAAGTGCCGGCGATATACTCCTGATCCAGCCGCATCATTTCATTCATCATCCTGGCCTCCTTGGTTTTCGTGGGCGGTCACTATTCAGTTCCCGCCCCGTATCCACGTTCCCGCGCCTTCGTCAGTGAGCAGCTCCATCAATATGGCGTGCGGGACGCGCCCGTCCATGATGACGGCGTTGCGCACGCCCTGCGCGATGGCGGTCAGGCAGCAGTCCGCCTTGGGGATCATGCCGCCGGAGATGACGCCGTTGTCGTACAACGCCCGGGTCTCGTCGACCGTGAGCTCGGAAATCAGGGACTTGGGATCGTTCACGTCGCGGAGGATGCCGCATACGTCCGTCATCAGGATCATCCGCTCCGCCTGCAGCGCGCCGGCGATATAAGCGGCCGCGGTATCGCCGTTGATGTTGTATACATTGCCGTCGGCATCCGCGCCGATGGTGGACACGACGGGAATGTAGCCGTTGCCGAGCAGGTCCATAATGGGCTGAATGTCCACATGCGTGACCTGGCCGACGAAGCCCAGCCGCTCGTCCTTCATTTTCGCGGCGATCATCCGTCCGTCGATGCCGGACAGGCCGACCGCGCGCCCGCCCTTCATGCCGAGCAGGTTGACCAGCGACTGATTGACCTTGCCGGCCAGCGCCATCTGGACGATGTCCACAGTCTCGCGGTCCGTGACGCGCAGACCGTCTACGAATTCAGGCTGCTTGCCCAGCCGCTGCATCCGGGAGGAGATTTCGGGCCCGCCGCCGTGCACCAGCACCACGCGCACGCCGATCAGCCACAGCAGGACGATGTCCTCCATCACCTGCTGTTTCAGCTGTTCGTTGACCATGGCGTTGCCGCCGTACTTGATGACAACGATCCGCCCGACATACCGCTTGATATAGGGCAGCGCCTGCGTGAGCACCTCCGCCCGCTGCGCGTTGGAAAACAACAGTTCAGACATGGTGTTTCACCTCAGGTCCTGTAATCGCCGTTGATTTTGACATAGTCGTAGGTCAGGTCGCAGCCCCAGGCCGTCGCGACAGCGTCGCCGGCGTTCAGGCCGACCAGGATGCCGATTTCCTTCTCGCTGAGGATGGCCTTGGCCAGCTCCTCGGAGAACGGGACGCCGCTGCCCGCGCGGCATACGCTGATCGTGCCCGCCGCGCTCTCAAAGCTCACGTCGACGCGGTCCACGTCCACCTGCGCCCCGCTGTAGCCGATGGCGCAGAGCACGCGTCCCCAGTTGGCGTCGGCGCCGAACATGGCCGCCTTCAGCAGGCTGGAGCAGATGACGCTCTTGGCCACCGTCCGCGCCGTGGCGAGATCGGGCGCGCCGGATACGCGGCACTCCAGCAGTCGGGTCGCGCCCTCGCCGTCGCCGGCGATCATGCGGCAGAGCGCGACGGTGACGGTATTCAGCGCGCGCATGAACGCGGCAAACGCCTCGCCCTCCGCCTCGATCCGGGCGTTGCCGGCCAGGCCGTTGGCGAGCACCGTGACCATGTCGTTGGTGGACGTGTCTCCGTCCACGCTGACCATGTTGAAGGTGCCGCGCACGTCGCTGGACAGCGCCTTTTGCAGCATTTCCGGCGAAATATTCACGTCGGTGGTGATGAACACGAGCATCGTCGCCATGTTCGGGTGGATCATGCCGCTGCCCTTGGCGATGCCGCCCAGGCGGCAGGTATGCCCGTCGATGTCGAAGGTCACGGCGGCTTCCTTGACGATGGTGTCCGTGGTCATGATGCCTTCGGCGGCGCGCACGTTGCCGTCCGCCGTCAGTCCGGCGGCCAGGTCAGGAATGCCTGCGGCGATCGGTGTCAGGTCCAACGGCTCGCCGATGACGCCGGTGGAGGCGACGACCACATCCTCCGTCCTGATGCCCAGCGCTTCCGCGGCGAGGGCGGACATTTTCTCGGCGATCTGAATGCCGTCCGCGTTGCAGGTGTTGGCGTTGCCGCTGTTGCAGATCACCGCCTGCGCATAACCGTCCGCCAGGTGCGCCCTGGTCACCTTCAGCGGCGCGCCCTGCACCAGATTGGTGGTGTATACCGCGGCGCAGGCTGCGCGCTCGCTGCTGAAAACCATCGTCAGGTCCCGTTTCAGCCTGTTTTTGCGGATGCCGCAGTGGATGCCGTTGGCGCTGAAGCCCTTTGCGGCGCAGACGCCGCCGCCGATCGTTTTCAGCATGAGGATACCTCCTTACTCAGTACCAGTCCTGTATATTCGTCAACCCCGAGCATGAGATTCATGTTCTGAATCGCCGCGCCGCAGGCACCCTTGCCCAGATTATCAAACCTCGCCACGAGCAGCAGACGTTCTTCGTTGCCAGCGACGGTCAGCTGCATGATGTCCGTGCCCCGCAGCGCGTTGGCGGAAAGAAAGCCGTCCTCGCTGTCCCCGTCCACAAATCGGACAGTGCCCCCGGTATAGTAGCCGCGCAGGCAGTCTGTCACGGCGGTCCGGGTCAGCCGCCCGTCCGCGAACAGCGGTACGACCACCTCCATGCCGCGGTCAAACGGCGCGACGACCGGACAGAAAATGGGGGAAACGCGCAGCCCGCTGACCTGCGTCATCTCCGGCAGGTGCTTGTGCTGCTGGCTGAGCCCGTACATCCGCGGCGCGTCCAGCAGGGACGGGCGGTCGGCCGATTCGTACCCGGCGATCATCTGCTTGCCCCCGCCGGTATATCCCGTCAGCGAAAAGCAGCTGATCTGCGTATCGGGTGACAGCAGTCCCTGCTCGACCAGCGGCCGGACCAGCGCGATCAGGCCGCTGGCGTGACAGCCGGGATTCGCGACGCGACGGGCGGCGCGGATTTGGTCCCTCTGGCCGGTGAGCTCCGGAAAACCGTAGGCCCAGTCCGGATGCACGCGGTGCGCCGTGGACGCGTCGATCACGCGCGTGTCAGGATCGCGGATCATCGCGGCGGCTTCCCTGGCGGCTGCGTCCGGCAGGCACAGGATCACCAGGTCCGCATCGTTCATGATCTCCCTGCGGCTCGCTTCGTCCTTGCGTCGCTCTTCCGGCAGTGTCAGCAGGCGGATATCCGATCGCCGCCGAAGCCGCTCCATGATCTGCAGACCGGTCGTACCGGCGCTGCCGTCCACAAATACCTGTTTCATCCCGATGACCGCCCTTCTCTGTTCACTCGCATAATATGCAAGCTTGATGCATAATATACATCATTCATGCACAACTGTCAAGCTTCTTTTGCTGCGTAGGGCCAATGAATTGTATTTTTTGTGCATCGGGCGATGACTGCCGACCACAGCATTCTACCAAGGAGGCTTTTGCCATGACAAGCATAGCACAGATCAGCGAGAATGAACAAAGGGAAATCGCGGGAACACTGACATTTTTTTCGCCGACTGCAAGGTGAGGAATCCAGAATGCCACAGCGTGACCGATAATGCACTGACAGCTCACGTCTCTATGGTTTTCATCCTGTATATGCTATCGGTGGACGCGACAATGGGCAACGGGCACGATACCGAGCGCCTCGCGCGGCTGGTCGGCGCCGAGGGGCGCGTCACCGCGTTTGACATCCAGGCGCAGGCCCTGACGCAGACGCGCGGCTGACAGCCGCCGGGCTGATCGACTGCTTCACGCTGATTGCTGTGTTCATGAACGACTATCATTGATTTCTTCTTGGGTCTTTGGGGAGGTACGGATTATTGAGCGGTTACGTAGATCGCGTCCTCAAGACCCTCGTCAGACAGGTTGAACCAGATCTGAAACAAGCACATCCGGAGCATAACTTCGATCCCGCGCAGCGGACGGACGCACTTCCCGGTGGGATAGTATGGCACAATCTTGTTGACCCAGTCAGCCCACGGAATGATCTCGTTCCTTTCCCGAAGGAGCTACTCCTTATGAGTGACACACTTCCGTTCACTGTATTCCATGTCGCTGAAGGTCATCTGATTCATGTTCTCAACCCCTTTATTCTGTTGTTTTCACGACGCTTTATATGCCAAAACGGGGTTGATTTACTACCGGAAATGTTGATTAAATCAGTGTTCCCTTAAACACCAATCGTTACCTGTCTTCTACAAGAATGTAAGGCATTCCGTTTATTATTGCATATTGAACGGCATAAGAATCCGGTTTGCACAACAGAACTGGCGTACTGCCATCAAAAGCATTATTCGCCAATTCTGAAACGGATTCAGGTATACTAATGACCAATAAACCATTCATTTCAGCAAAGGCTTTTGAGCCTATTGTAGTTGTATGTTCGCCTAGCTTTACAAACTGTACACTGTCGATACCGAAAAATGCTTCCTCTTCGATGGTCAACAAAGATGCAGGTAAGGTCATCTTTGACAAAGTATCGCTGCCTACCAGAATCATATAGGTGGCGAATACCTGCATCGGGTCATTAGCTGTTACGGTGATTTCTACGTTTCCTTCTGCCAGTGCTGTCACCTTACCACTTTGATCGACCGAGGCAACAGCTGGATCACTGCTAGTCCACGTCAGCGTTTTGTCAGTAGCGTTATCAGGTAGTATGGAGGCAGTGAGTTGCAACGAGTTCATAGGTTCTATTGGCCACAGTTTTCCGCTTGTTCCGGTAATAACAATCGATTCTACAGGTATAAATACCAGGACCGTTACTGTTGCCGTTAAACCATTATGAGTTTGCGCTGAGATTACTGCAGTCCCTTCAGAAATAGCTACGATAAGACCGCTTTCCACAGTGGCTACGCTTTCGTCGCTGGAAGTCCAGATGATTGACTTATCTGTGGCAGACGCAGGCAGAATAACGGGCTCCAGTTGGTATACACTGCCAATGGTTACATGCAATTCGTCAGGAGTTATCATGATACAAGTGACATGAACCTCTACATTGACATCACAGGAAGCTGACAAACCGTTCGAAGTGAATACACTAATTCTCGTGCTACCGCCGCCCAAGGCGCAAACAGTGCCATTCTGATCCACATATGCGATCTTCTCATCCTCCGAATACCAGGTCAGTTCCTGCCCAATAAGCGCATCAGCAGGATCAACGATTGCCCTCAGCTGCGTGATTTCTCCGCGCAGCAATGTTAAACTGTCCTGATCAAGAGAAACAGATGTAACATTAGTAGCATCAGGGTCATAAAACGCGATGCCATGCTTAGAAGCGTACTCATAAGCACTGCTGCCATATGTGCCAGTGATTGTAAGGCTGGACGAATCAAAGTAAACCTCGTCCTGATTCAATACCATGCTTTCTGGTATATAAATACTGCTCAGGGACGAACAGCCGACGAACGCAAATCTTCCGATATGGTTCAAGGCTGCTCCGAAATCTGCAGTAATCAAACTGCTGCAGCCAAAGAATGCGTGGCTTCCGATATCGGTGAGGCCAGGAGCAGAAACGGACATCAGGTTACTACAACCGCAGAAAGCATAATCCCGAACAGCAGTAACGGTATCAGGGAGCACAATCTGTTTCATGTAATCCTGGCTTTGGAAAGCATTTTGTCCAATGGCTGTCACACCATTTGGAGTCACGAAGGTTTCGGCGGTTCTGCCGCACGGATAAAACACCAGTACATTACCGTCTTTGCTGTATACAACACCGTCGATACTGCTGAAGGTATTACTTGCATCTGAGACTGTTACGTTTTTAAACAACCCACACCCGTCAAACCAGGTTGGATCCATGCTACTAACACCGGCACCCAGAATGCACGATTTTAGCAAATCACAGTCTGCAAACGTGGCTGTTCCAATACTTGTGACCGAATCGGGTATAGCGACCGACACAAGATAATCGCAATTTGCAAACGCATTATCGCCCAGCTCAGTTATACTGCCCAGATCGATGCTGCGCATCTCGCCGCCCATAAACGCATCGTCGCCAATGGCAGTCACAGGAAGACTTGCTATAGTTTGCGGGATCACTATATCCCGCGCATTGCCGGTATAACCTGTAATGATAATACTGCCACCGACGATTTCATACACAAAGTCAACGGTCTCTATGTTATTCCATAAGCCGTATAGGATGATATCATTTCCGTCAATAACATACATACCGTTGTCATCCACTACGGCCGGAACAGTGCATTCAGAATCAGTAAACCAGCCGCCGAATGTATAGGAACCAAGCTGCGGCGTCGGCAGGAAGAACGCTGTCCCTCGCGCGCCTTTGGTGGCAGCAATATTCACATACTCAATACTGTAGGTAACGGTATACTCCCTCTCACGAACCTGCAATCCGCGTTCTGCCGCCCAGCTTTCCGCAGGGCTTCCGGCATCACAGATAATCACACCCGTAAAGGCACTCATCGCGTTTTCATTAATACTGAGAACATGATCGCCAATCGTTAAAGATGTCACGGTACAGCTTCCTGACAGGAAACTGTCGGCAATGGCAATGACCGGATGATTCTGAAACATCTTCGGTATGGTTAGTCCTGAGGCTTTGCCGTTATAGCCAGTCAACGCAATACCGCTGATTTCCTGCCCGTTAATCGTGACTGTGATTTCTTCACAGGTATACACCGGTATCAGGGAAGTATATAGATTCAATGTTGTCGCAGGCATCAGATCTGTTTCGATATTCCAGATTTCCTGAAAACCATCGTCTCTATACCAGTCAGCAATCATGTTATCATTCTCATCTGAATCAAGCAAAATGGTGCTTAGCGGCATTCCAGCCTCACCCGCAACCGTTCTTTGCAGTTTTCCGTCCACGTACAGATTTACAGAATAATGGTTGTAATTTGCCGTATAGCTGACTCCATTGATTTTGAAGGAGAACCAGTTTCTCAGGACACCGGTTCCGATTGGGCCATATACCATCATATTCTGGTTTCTCGGGATAGTATCATTATCCCCTCCTTCAATTGCAGTATGGCCCTCTTCTTCATACGAAACCGAATTCTTATATCCTTCTATAACGGTCAAGCCATAAGCCGTGAAGGAAACCAGATTGCTGCACCCTGAAAACGCGCCGTCTCTTAAAACAGAGACAGAATCAGGAAGTGTAATGGATGTCAGGCCGGTGCAGCCGTTAAATGCATACGTACCAATTTCAGCGAGATCTTCTGGGAAAACGATTGAGGCGAGCCTGGTATTTCCATTAAAAGCATAAGCTCCAATTCCGGTCACAGATGCCGGAACTGTAAAAGTAATACTGGTCTTTTTAGGCGGATAGCGCAGCAGCTTTGTTTTGTCTTTGCTGTAAAGGACGCCATTTTGTGTCGAATAGACTGTGTTTGCCTTGCTGACGGAAATCATTCTGACATCCGAATAATCAAAGGCATGAACGTCTACTTGCTCAATGGAGTCTGGAAGGTAAACCTCGCGGATTCCCCCGCCTGAAAAAGCATCCGCATTGACAGCTGTTACCGGCAAGCCATTGTACCAGGCCGGAATATAGACTGTATCACCTTCGTCCTCTTCACGGTGATACCCTGATAGCGCATATGTTCCGTCAACCAGACGATACGTCGCACCGGCAGAGACCTTGTGCATCCTGCCAAAGATAGTGATGTCGCCTGTATCAGCAGTAGAAGTGATAAAATCAAGAGTAAACGCTGTGTCCATATACCAACCGACAAACGCATAGCCATCAATGAATGGATCAGGCACGATAGGAATCGCCTCATATTCCCGTATTCGCTCTTCCCTGTAAAGCGCAAAACCCGCGGGAAGCGTTTCATCTGCTGTCCCGACAGTATCCAGATTAACGGCATATCGGATATGCAACAGAGGTTCAACGCGTGCGTACAGCGTGATATCTGCGGCGGGCATGAGTAGCATAGTCCAAGGATGCTTGAATTCAGGATCGGTGAACCAGCCGTAGAAGGCATATCCGGCCGCTACCGGTGGATCCTCCGTGATGACAGCATCGGTGTAAATGACTTCTTCAGATGAGAGAATTATAAAATCTTCCGAAAGTTCCGCGGTTTCGCCTTCCGTACCGCGCGTAATATGTAAGCTGCCTTCTTCGTATTGGATGGCGCGCTCACCACTTCCCCGGCTGGGTACGACACGGGTAAGCTGATACCGGGGATAGTTTGATTTATCTCCGAATACATATGGAATATTTCTTCCGGATGCGTATGCATCGATGACCGAACTGTAAGCAAGTGAGTAAATCACCTGTAGGAAGTTACTGAAAGCACTGTCTGAGATACTGGTAATTCCATCGGGCAGTTTAACTGTCGCGATGGGCGCTCCATAAAATGCGTCTGTTTCTATCGACTTCAGGGACTTAGGGAAATCGACATGCGTCAATTCTGAATACCCCGAATGTGAAGAATGATAGTATTGACCGTTGGCGATGATTTCCGGTCCGAGCCTGGTGATCCCCTCTTGCAGGATAATGTAATGCAGACTTGAGCCACTGCCGATATAAAATGGGTTTGTGTTGCTTGCATTAATTGAGGTAAAATGGCTGTTGGATTTTAAAGCCAATTCCGGTATACCACAACCAATATTCAAAGTTTCCAGGCTCGTACACCCTTTAATCATATTTGCACCAAGTTGCGTGACACTGTTTGGTATCTTGAGGCTGGCCAGTTCCGTGCAGTCTTTGAACGCTTCAGGACCTATGCTGGTTACGCCTTCCTTAAGATCAACAGTTTTCAATGCCGTACAGCCGACAAATGCGGATTGAGCCACAGTACCTCCTGTGACAGTGACCTTCTCAACTGATGTTTTTCCGGCAAAAGCAGTGGTCGGGTAAGAAAGTGTGATATCTTTCACATCCGTCAGTGGCGCACCGTAAAACGCGTCTTCACCAATTGACTGCAGAGAATTGGGAAGATTAACGTACGTCAATTCAGGATGACCAATAGGTGTATTTTGTTTATATGGACAGTTACCAAATACTTTGGAACCAATTTGTGTAATTCCTTCGTGCAAGATGATTCTTTTCAAAGTTGAGCCGCTGCCGATATAGAATGGATTTCTTCCATTCATGCCACCACTGCCGGTAAAACTGGCATTATATTCTAAAGTCATTTCCGGAATGCCACAGCCAATTTCCAGAGTCTCAAGCTTTGTACAGCCCTGAATCATGCCCCCGTCAAGCTGTGTGACACTGTCCGGAATCTTTAGGCTGGTCAATTCCGTACAGTTTTTAAAAGCGTCACGACCTATACCAGTCACGCCCTCGTTAAGATTGACTGTAATCAATCCTGTGCAGCCTACAAACGCAGATTCTGCCACTGTACCTCCTGTGACAGTGACCTTCTCAACTGATGTTTTTCCGGCAAAAGCAGTGG
>CAMNEH010000001.1 GCA_946536315.1 uncultured Clostridia bacterium | reverse complement strand
CCGCATACGCAGATCAGCCCCCCGCCTGCCAGCAGGTATTCCCCGATCCACCCCGCTTCCTCCGCCGTCAGGTCAAACCGCGGACACAGGATCAGCAGCGGCTGCAGCGGATCCAGGCTGTCCGCCCCGTGCAGGGTCACGCGCTCCACCTGGTAGCCCGCGGCGTTCAGGTGCTGCTCCAGCACATCAGTCTCCGCGGCCGTCAGCTCGCCATGGCCGGTCAGAAGCTGCGCGACCGGCGTCCTCGCCGCGGATACATATACGATGGCCTCCGTCAGCGCCTTTTCGATCGCGTAGGCGGAAATGACGAAACGGTCGTTGTCCAGGTCATACTGGTAGCTGACAAAGTCCTCCGCAGTCAGCCAGCGCGCGCGCTGCGTGTCCTCGCAGAAGATCATCACGCCGTCGGTCGTCACGGCTTCGCCGTTCAGCAGCTCCGTAAACCGCTTCGCCCAGGTCGGGTGGCTCAGCAGGTTCTCCTCATACAGG
This sequence comes from uncultured Clostridia bacterium, assembly GCA_946536315.1. Classification (GTDB taxonomy): domain Bacteria; phylum Bacillota; class Clostridia; order Christensenellales; family Aristaeellaceae; genus UBA4246. The sequence goes on along the minus strand of CAMNEH010000001.1, from coordinate 161,977 downwards.
CGCAGCTGTCCGTTCATCGCCCGATAGCGTTCCAGCACGGTCAGCAGGTCGCGCCGCAGGAGCGTGCTGTCGCCGACGGTGTCAGCCATGCCCACCGTCACCATATACATCTCCACCGGCCGGTCGAGCGCCTTCAGGCTTTCCTCCGTCACCGCGGACTGCATGGTCAGCGCGTTGAAGGACCAGTCGGCGCTCAGCGCGTACCGTTTTTCCAGCAGCCCGGCCAGGACGTTGAGTCCCAGGAAAATGAGGATGACCGCGGCCGTCAGCGCGACCGACGAGGCGACCCGCCCGCCCTTGCGCGGGGACGGCCCGTGAGGGATTTTCTGTCTCATAGGCCATCCTTCCAGCGCCGCGCCTCGAGCGCGCGGACGCACAAAAACAGGAGCAGCGGAATCAGGCTCAGGCTGAAGACCACGTCGCTCAGCCCGATCCGCCCGCTCAGGAACGGCTGTAGGTGACTGTACAGGCTGATGTCGCCCGCGACGGCGCTCAGCCCGGGAATGCTGACCGCCTTCATCAGCAGGTCATACAGCCAGACGAACAGATTGACGCCGAACGACGCCACCAGCGCGACAATCGGCGTCCGGGAAAGCGCCGAAATCAGCATATCCAGCGCCAGGAAGGACGCGCCGAGCAGGAAAAACCCCAGGTATCCCGCCAGCGCCTCCTTCACGTACAGCGTGCCGTACAGGCTGATCAGCGCCGGGTACAGCAGGCTCAGCGCGATCGCGGCCAGCAGCACGGTCAGCGCGGCCAGGTATTTGCCCGCGACGATTGCGCCCAGCGACAGCGGCGCGCCGTAAAGCCACTGATCGCCGCCGGCGGCGTTCAGCAGCCGCATGGTCAGCACGGGGGTCAGCAGCATCCACAGGTAGCTCATATTGGACAGCAGGGTGAGCACGTTCGCCGACCGCGCCGCCAGGTTCCCGATGACGAAAAACACGCCGCTCATGCCCAGATAGACCGACAAAAAGATATACATGACCGGCGTATACAGGTAGCCGGCCATTTCACGCTTCCAGATGAGCGTCAACCGCTTCGCCTCCAATCGCGGACAGAAAAATCTCCTCCAGCTCGCTGCGGACCGGATGAAGCGCGAGGATCGGCGCGCTGTGCCGGCTCGCGAGCTCAAACAGCTGCCGTTCTATCGGCGCGTCGTGCGGGCCGGTCAGCAGCGCCGCTGTCTGCCCGGGGACCGCCGTATCCAGCGCTTCCACGCGCTCGGCCGAGGGCACCGATGCCAGCAGCTTCATCGCCGCTTCCTTCCCCATCGCCAGCTCCACGCGCAGCGTACGGTAACGCAGCGCCTCCTCACGGATGCGCAGGTCGCGGATCAGCCGGCCTTCATGCAGGATCAGCGCGCGGGAGCACAGCCCGTCCAGGTCGCGCAGGATATGCGTGGACAGGATGACCAGCCGGTCCCGGGAAAGCTCGCTGACCAGCTGGCGGACCTCGTGGATCTGCACCGGATCAAGACCGGACGTCGGCTCGTCCAGCAGGATGACCGCCGGATGCGCGACCAGCGCGGAGGCGATCCCCACGCGCTGACGGAAGCCCTTGGACAGGTTGCCGACGCGCCGCCCGAGCGCATCCTGAATGCCGGTGCGCTCAGCGATCTCCGCCACGTGCGGCGCGATGTCCTCCGGCACGACGCCGCGCACCCTGCACAGAAAGCGCAGATGCGCCTCAACCGTCATTTCGTCGTACAGACCCGGCTTTTCAGGCAGGTAGCCGATCTGCGCGCGGCAGTGCTCCGGCTCCCACAGCACGTCGTGCCCGTCGAGCGTCACCCGGCCCGCGCTCGGCGCGAGGCGGCCCGCCAGCAGCTGCAGCAGCGTCGTTTTGCCCGCGCCGTTCTGTCCGATCAGCCCGACCAGCTCCCCGCCGCTCAGGCTGAAGGAAACGTCCGTGAGCGCCTGCCGCTCGCCATAGCGCTTGCCGAGGCCCTCGGCGATCAGCGCCGCCATCACCGGATCACCGCGCTCTGCCAGACCGGCAGCGTCTTCAGCAGGATAATGATGAGGTAATGCCCCGGGTACGCCAGATAGCTGAGCCAGGCGGGATGCCGCCATTTCCAGCCGACGGACGGCACGGTCAAAAAGAGGCTGAAGACCGCAAAATTCTGCAGCCGGAAAATGGCCTGATAGAGTCCGGGCGTCCGGGGGGTCAGGTTTCTGAGCGCGCTCAGGGGGATGCCGAACAGGGTGGTGACGAGGGACGTGCCCTCTCCCCAGAAAAAGCAGTACGCGATCATCACCGCGATCAGCGAGCGTTTGCGGTCCTTGGCCAGGTACAGCAGAATGATCAGCAGTACGCCGCGGAACCCGTAGTCCACGTTCACCAGCATCGTCACAAGCACCGTGAGGACGGGCGCCCAGATTTCGCTGTGCGCCCATCTGCGCTGCATGCCGTAAATGGCCAGCTGTCCCAGCAGCAGCGTCATCATCACATTCAGGTCGTTCAAGCTATGGCCCATCGCGGTCATGTACAGGTACTGCGATACCGCGCACATGAACAGCAGCCTCGCGCTGTAGCGGATGGGGTTGCGCGTATAGCCCATGCCCACCACCAGGCACCACGCGTAAATCGGGAACGCCAGCCGACCGATGGCCCGCCATTCCACCGCGTTGTGGAAAAACACGACGCCGAAATGGTCGACGACCATCAGCGCCAGCGCGACCGTCTTCAAAAACGCCGTGCGCTCGTTGCCCGCCGTACGGTACCCCCGGTAACCGGGATCGTTGATCCGATTCCACACTTCCATCTGCTCCATCCCCCGCGCTGCGGCCTGTCTGGCCGGATGATCACCCGACATGGTACATGGATGACCGGCGTTTGTCAAGGCGCGCAAAACCACTTTTACATGCTGAGCACTGCTTGCTCACAGCCATTTTTTCCGCTTGAACCAGATGAGGCAGACGATCACGATGATGACCGAAATCGCGATGACCGCCGGGTACCCGTACCGCCACTCAAGCTCCGGCATGTAACGGAAATTCATGCCGTACCAGCCGGCGATCAGCGTCAGCGGCAGAAAGATCGAGGTGATCACCGTCAGCAGGGTCATGATGCGGTTCTGACGCACGTCCATCTGGGACTGCAGCAGGTCGCGCAGCTGCGTCACATACTCCCGCTGGCCGGTGACCAGGTCCTGCAGGCGGATGACGCGTTCCGTAAACATATGGAAATAGCGCAGGTTTTCCTCCCGGAAAAAGCCGTTCTCGTTTTCCTCCAGCTCCTGCCCCAGGTCGATCAGCTGCTCATAATGCACGCGCAGGTCCAGCAGGTCGCCCCGGATATCGTTCATTTCCTGCGGGTAGCGCTCGATCCCGCCCCGCAGGATCTCCTCCTCGATCCGGTTCAGCCGGTGCTCGGACGCTTCCAGCAGCGTCAGGTCCTGCGCGATCGTCAGCTCGAGCAGGTCGTACAGGCAGCGCTCCAGCCCCGGCAGCCGCCACTTCTTGGTCCGGCTGATGGCCGCGAGCAATTCATCGGCATAGCCGCTGTCGTCCACCAGCACCATGCCCTTCTCGTCCAGCGCGAAGGCAAAGCGATGCGGCGGCCCGCTGATGTTCGAACGGTCCGGGATCGACAGGGACCCCGTCAGCGAGTCCAGGTTGACCACTGCCTTCGTCTCCTGCGGGGAATCCATGTCCATGTCGATCAGCATATCAAAGCGGTCCCGCTGGCGCTGCCATTCCTCCCAGCTCAGCGCCGCCGCATACTGCGCGTCGCTGCCGCGGATATCGTCCGGTTTGCACGGGGTTAAGGTTTCCTTGATCAGATAATACATCGTTACGCTCCTTGCAGGATATTGACTGATTGCTACTTTCCGCTGCTCAGCAGGCTGTAGGGGATTTCCGCCACCCAGGCCAAGGCGGGGTCGCCGGTTTCCCGGAGGGCAGATCGCAGCGTGGCGCTCGATGGGTTGACCCGGACAGTGAATTCCCCGTCCGGCGTCGAGATCCGGATCGGCCGGGAGACATCCAGCATCCGGGGATTGACGAGGATGGAAAAGTCTCCGTTCAGCCCGTCCGGCGTGATGGCGAGCCGGTTGTCGCCCAGGTCCATGGCCTGGATCCTTCCCTGATTCACAGAGGGTTCCGCCCGGAGCCAGTAAAAGCATTGCACGTTTCTGGTATCGGCGCGGGTGTCCAGTTCCCATTCGATCAGGGCGGGGGTCGGGTTGCGCGTGAACTGACTCACATAATGGGCCGCGCTGCCATTGACAAGTTTCGTCGCCAAATAGAACTCCTCCGTCACGATCCTCCGGACCGCGCTGTCGAACGCCGGCGATATCCCCTCCGGGACATAGGACATGTCCTCCACGCTGTCCACGCCGAAGGCTTCCTCACACGCCTGCCGGAAGCGGCGCATGAGCGGCGTCACGACCTCCGGATTCGCGTAAGCGGCCGGGTCCGCCAGCACCTCTGCCAGCGCCCATTCGTCCCCCTGCGCCGCGCCGGCATCGGTGACGTCGTCAAAATTGTGCCCTGCGGGTACCCGGATCAGCACCTGATGCGCGTAGCCGTAGCCGTTCGTGGCATGGTCATCGTTCAGGACCTGATCGAATTCCGCCGCGCGCACGCAGCGCAGCGCGTCTTCCGAATAATAATCCCGCACGCCCACCTGGATACTGATGGGAAGATTGGCCAGGTTCCGCAGGCTGACGCCGTTCGGATGGCCCGAGGACATGTTGGCCGCCGCGAAGCGATCCGCCATCCGGGGCGCGATCTGGTACACCCCGTCCCCGCCGGCGGAAAAGCCCAGCAGGTACACGCGGTCAGGATCCGCGTGATACAGACGGATCATTGCCTGGATCAAGCGGTCGTACAGCGGATAGGACTCCGGCCGGAAGTGCATATCCCAGGTGTCTGTGATACCGCGGACAGCGATGTAAATCCCGCTGCGGACGGCCGCCTTGTAGTAGGAAAACATGATGCTCCATTCCGCGTCGTTCTGCTCCTGTGGGCAGGAGCCGCCGCCGTGCAGGGTCAGATAGAGCGGATAGCCGTTTTCCCCCGGTTCGCCCATGATCTCCATCAGGAACTGCATGGATTGGCCGTCGTGCGTCAGAGTATGGATGATCAGCTCGTCGGCCTCCCCGCCGTCATCCTCATCCTCAAAGATGAGTGTTTCGCTGTGAAGCTCGTTTTCCAGCTCCGCGGCGACAGCGCTGTCCCGGAGGTAGGCGTCCGACGCCTGTTGGACCATGTCCAGCGATTCCTCCCAGGTCAGAGGCGGCTGATCGCCATTGATCAGAATCTCGTGTTCCGCTCCGGCGGATATGGCCGCCATGACCAGGATCACCCAAAACAGAACGAACCATGCTCTGCGTATCATCCTGCGCTCCTCCCTGCAGCGAAGCCGGGGAACCGGACGCTCCCCCGGCCGGAATGGGATCATACAGCCGGGAAACGAAGCGTGCTGATCCGGACGCCGGCGCGTTCCGTATCCTCACAGGGTTCCCCGGCAGCCACGTAAACCCTGGAACAGTATACACGATGCGCAGCCCCGGATCAACCAAAAAAGATTGACTTCTGATTGAACTCATCATACAATACTGGCAGAAGAACACCGGAAGGAGCAAGCCAATGCGTGATCACCTTGAAACCGCGCCGGTCATCGACGCTCTCAGGCGCGGAGACGGCTGTCCCGTTTGCCAGCTGCGGCAGATGATCGAGCAGCAGTCGGTCGAACGTTTTCTCGGCGGCGCGGTGATGGAGCCGGAGATCCGCCTGATGACCAACGCCGCCGGATTCTGCCGCCAGCATCATATCCTGCTGATGCAGCAGAAGGATTATCACGGCTACGCGCTGATGATGCAGACCAGGCTCAGGCAGGTGGCGGATGACCTGCGCCAGGCCGCGGACGACCTGGCCGGCGCAGGCATGCTGGGGCGAAAGAAAACCGATCATGCCTGCGCGCAGGTCCGCTCGGCAACCCAGCGCTGCCTGATCTGCGAAAACATGGACAGCACAGTGGCCCGCTATATCGACATCCTGTTAAAGCTCTACCGGGAGGACGCCGCCTTCCGCAAGGACTTTGAGGCAGGCGCCAGGCTTTGCCTGCGCGACCTGCCCATGGTCGTCGCCGCGTCGCAGGGCAAGCTTTCCCCCTCGCAGCGCGCGCAGTTTCTGTCCACGCTGTCCGCGCAGCTCAAGCAAAGCCTGGCCACGGCGCAGCAGGACCTGGACGCCCTTTGCTCCAGCTTCCATTACGGGTCAGAACAGAAAAACAATCCGCGCATCCACCTCGCGCTCGAGCGCGCGGTCAACCTGCTGCGCGGAAAGACCTTTGACGAAGGATAACCTATGTTCCATATCTATACCGGCAGAGAACCCCAGCCCTGGGCCCAGGCCGCGGCGCTGACCCGGGACGCTCGGGAACACGGCGTCCCAGTGATCGTGATCGTGCCGCAGCAGTATACGCTCACCGCGGAACGCGCGCTCATCCGGGCGCTCGGCGTGCGCGGTTTTTTTGACGTGGACGTGGTGTCGCCGCTGCGGTTCAGCCAGCGTGTGTTCGCGCAGGCTGGCGGAGACGATCGGACGCGCATCGACGCGCAGGGAAAGATGATGGCGGTGAGCCGCGCCGCGCTCGGCGAGCGCGAGCACCTGCGCTATTATGAAAGCGCGCTGGAGCGCCAGGGCTTCATCGACAGCGTGAGCCAGATGATTGCCGACATGAAGCGCGCGCACATCACGCCGGAGCGGCTCGCCGACTATCAGGAGGGCCTGCCTGAGGGCGCGCTGGCAGATAAATTCAGCGATCTGTGCCGCTTCTATTCCGCCTACGAGTCGCTGCTGGGCGGTCAGTTTGTGGACGGCGAGGACGTGCAGGACGAACTGCTCGCGCGCGTCGCGCAGGCGGAGATGACGAACGGCGCGCGCGTCATTGCCGCCGGGTTTGACCTGCTGACCGAGGAAAACGCGCGCCTGCTGACCGCGCTGCAGCCGCGGGCGGAATCCATTCACGTGCTGCTGTGCGCCGACCTGGAGGACCCGGCCTTCGCGCCCGCGAACGACAGCGTGCGGCGCTTTGAGCGCCGGCTGCGGGAAACAGGGCGGCCAGTACAGTTTCATTCGCTGAAAGCCGCCTTTGCGCGGCCTGACGACATCCGCTATCTGGCCGGTCAGCTGCTGGCCCCTCAGCCGCGACCCACTGACGCGCTGCCGAACAGCATCCGCCTGTACGCCGCGCCGACGCCCTACGCCGAGGCCTGCCATGTGGCCGAAGAATTAATCCTGCTCCATGCCCGCGGCGTGGACTGGCAGGATATGCAGGTGATCTGCGCGGACGAGGCGCATTATTTTTCCGCGCTCGGGCATGCGCTGCGGATCTACCGGGTGCCGCACCACCTGGCGCGCAAGGCGGTCGCCGCGCAGCTTGGCGCCGCGCGGTTCGTGCTGGCCGCGCTGCGTGTCATCTCACGCCATTACCGGCAGGAGGAGATGCTGCAGCTGCTGAAAACGCAATACCTTCCGCTGTCGGAGGATGAGCGTTTCCGGCTGGAGAACCTGATCGTGCAATATGGCGTCAGCGGTTGGAAGTTCCACCGCCCCTTTGTCACCGCGAAGGAAGAGGGCGTCCTCCTGGAGGACGCGCGGCAGCGGATGATGTCGCCGCTGACGGCGCTTGAAAGCGGGATCCGGGACGCCAGAACAATGGCCGAGGCGCTGAACAGCCTGGTGGCCTTTCTGGACGCCACGGAAGCGTTCGAACGCATGAATCGCGAGGCCGAACGCCTGGAAACCGAGGGCCGGCTGACTGAAGCCGCCCAGCTGCGCCAGGTCTGGCAGGCGCTGATGAACCTGCTGGACCAGGCGCACGACATCGCGAGGTCAGACGACCCGACGGCTGACGAGATCTGCCGGATGCTGGAAGCCGGGCTCGGCGCCATGGAAATCGCCGCGCTGCCGCAGGACGCGGATTCCGTTTCCTGCGGGCTGCTGGGCAACATTGCCATCCAGAAGCCGCGCGTCACGTTCCTGATGGCGCTGAACGACGGGGCGCTGACCGCCGGAGAGCGCGGACTGATCACCGATGAGGAGCAGGAAGCGCTGAACAAGTCCTTTCAGGCCGCCTCCGTGCTGAGCCAGGACGAGCGCCTGCAGCTGAAACGTCTGGACGTGCTGAAGGTGTGCGCCTCGCCGTCCGAAAAGCTGTACCTTTCCCACGCGCAGGCGCTGCAGGACGGATCCGCGCTGCGGCCGCTGGACCTGCTCACGCGCATACGGCGGATTTTTTCCGCGCTGGTCGAGGAGGGCGGCGTCACCGCATCCCAGGGCCCGGCGCACCCCTATGCGCTGCTGCCGGCCATGGACGGGATGGGCCAGCGGCTGCGCGCGTCCGATATGCCGGATGACTGGCGCCACGCGTGGCGCTATCTGTGCGCGCGGCAACCCCGGCAGGCGCAGGCGCTCTGTGACGCGTATCAGCCTGAGGCGCTTCCGGCGCCGCTGCCGGCGGAGCTGGTGCACAGCCTGTACCTGGAGCGCGTCACCTCCGTCCATCGCCTGGAAGCATTCGCCGTCTGCCCCTGGCGGCATTTTCTCCGCTACGCGCTCAAGCCCGTCGAGCGCGGAACATGGGAGATCAACCGCACCGACGCCGGCTCATTCTATCACCGGGCGCTGGAGGGCTTCACGCGCGGGCTGCAGGCGCTGCCCGCCTGGCCGGACGTCACGCGCGCCGAGGTCGCGCGGCTGATGGATGCCGCCGCCGAAGGCGCGCTGGACGAGCTGATCAGCGGGGTGATCGGCGAATCCGCCGTACAGCGCCGCGAATATAAGCAATACAAACGGCTGCTCCAGCGCGTCGGCTGGACGTTTACGCTGATCGCCCGGCATTCGGCCTTCCGCGCGCGCGAGGGCGACAGCGAGCTGCGCTTCGGCTTCAACGACGGCGGGCTGCCGGCCGTTCCGCTGACGCTGTCTGACGGAAGCCAGGTCTACGTGCGCGGCATCATTGACCGCGTTGAGCGCTACCAGGGCGACGAGGGCCTCGCGATCCGGCTGATCGACTTCAAGACCCCGAACCTCTCCCTGCAGCCGGAAAAAATCTTCTGGGGCGCGCAGCTTCAGCTGCTGATCTATATGCTGGCCATCATGAACGCCGAACCGAACGGCATTCCCGCTGGGATGTACTATTTTCATCTGGACGACCCGCTGCTCACTGACCCGGACACCAAGGCGGATATCGAAAGCCAGCTTGCCAAGGCGTTGAGCCTGAAGGGCCTGACGCTGCGGGACGCGTCCATCATCCGCCTGATGGACGACGGCAAGCCGCCGCTGTCCATGCCGCCGCTGCTGAAGGCCGACGGGGATTTCGCCCAGGGCAAGCCGCTGGCGACGCTGGAAGAAATGCGGCTGCTCATTCAGCACGCCGAAAATGTCGCCCGCCACCTGGCGGAGGGCATCAATACCGGAGAAATTGCCGCATCCCCTCTCGAATTCCCCAATGAAAACAGTCCCTGCGCGTCCTGCGAAGCCTACCACATCTGCCGGCGGAACGCGCCCAATACCGCGATCCAGCCGCGCGAGGCCGTCAAAATGACGCTCCCGGAGCTGATCGAAAAAATCAGAGAAGAATAAAACACGGCGACGCGCCTTTGAAGCGCCATCGCCGTAGATATAATCCGGATCAGCTGAATCAATTTTCCCGGTCGCCGGTGAGCCAGCGCCAGGCCATCTGCGCATACAGCGCCGCGCCGATGGGCAGGACGCGCTCGTCGATATTGTACCGGCAGGAGTGCTGCGGCCCTTCTGAGCCGGGAACGCTGTCGCTGCGCACGCCGAGATAGGCGTATACGCCGGGCGCTTCATTCTGCAGGTCGGCGAAGTTGTCCCCCGCGCAGGAGAGCGCGCGGTCGGTGATCAGCGCGTCCGGGCCCAGCAGCTCCGTGACAACGGGACGCACCTCACGGCAGACGGATTCCGGATTGACCAGCGGCATCGCGTAATCCTGCCATTCGATGTCCGCGGTCGCGCCGGAGAGCGCAGCGACGGACTGCACGGTCTGCGCCACCATCTGATTGACGTAGCGCCGCATTTCCGGCGTGAACAGGCGCGTCGTGCCTTCCAGCGTCGCCGTATCGGCAATGATGTTGTAGCCCGTTCCCGCGTTGAGCCTGCCGACCCCGATGATCACCGCGTCGGTCGGCGAAGTGCGCCGGGTGACCAGCGCCTGCAGCGCAACCACGATCTGAGCCGCGGCATAGAGCGCGTCCACGCCCAGGTGCGGGGTGGAGACGTGCGCCGACCGCCCGTGTACCGTGATCTTAAAGCAGTCGACGGAGGCGTTGTTCGGCCCCGTTTTCACGCCGACCGTGCCGGCTTCGAGGTCCGGCGCGCAGTGGATGCCGAATACCCGCTCCACTCCGCGCAGCTTGCCGGCCCGGATAAACGCCCGCGCGCCGCCGCCGATTTCCTCCGCCGGCTGAAAGATCAGCCGCACACAGCCGGCAAAGCCCTCCCTGGCCATCTGCAGCGCCTGCGCCGCGAACAGCAGCGACGTCGTCTGCACGTCGTGCGCGCAGGCGTGCATCACGCCCGGACGTTCAGAGCGGTAATCCACTTCGTTCTCTTCCGCGATGGGCAGCGCGTCGATATCGGCGCGAAGCGCCACGGTGCGGCCCGGCCCCAGCGCGCCCTGGATTTCGGCGTATACGCCCGTTTCCCCCACGCGCTCATGCGCGATGCCCCACTCACCGAGCCGGCGCTCGATATATTGCGCGGTATCAAACTCCTGTCCGGACAGCTCCGGGTGCCTGTGGAGCCAGCGGCGCACAGCGGTCAGTTCGTCCTGCCGGTCCCGCATCCATTGATAAAAGTCCATTGAAGCACCTCCGAATCTCATACGTCCGGCAGATCTGCCGCTTCCTCATCGGTGAGCACCAGCTCCACCGTCACGCGGTTGGGCAAACAGATGATCTGATTGCGATAGAAGCGCGTGGCGACATTGTCCGCGGTCACCTCGCCCTGCTGCACACAAAGCTGGTTGTGGCAGCTGGCGCTTTTCATGTATACCCCGTCCTCCGTGAACGCGATCACGTTTTCTTCCCCGTTTTCGCCGTGAACGACCAGATCGTCCCGCTGGCCAAGGTGGCCGGTCGCGCAGAGCGCGCCGTTCAGGTATACGCGCACCTCACGCGTCGCGGTCTGCTTCTGGCCCGATGGACGCAGAAAAAGGGCGGCAGCGCCCACACAAAGAACGACTGCCGCCAAGCACGCGATGACGATGATATTCCGTTTTCCCACCCGTGTCCGCATGGGATTATTCTGCCTGCGAAGCGGGCTTGCGTGGCGTGATGACGATGTGGCGGTTCGGCTCCTCGCCTTCCGAATGGGTATCCACCAGCTCATTGTCCTGCAGCGCGCTGTGCATAATGCGGCGCTCGTAGGGGTTCATGGGCTCCACAGAGACGCGGCGGCCCGTCTTGACCGCGCGGCTCGCATAGCGGTTGGCCAGCCGGATCAGCGTATCCTCGCGGCGGGCACGGTAATTCTCCGTATCCAGGGTCACGCGCGTATACTCGCTGTTGCCCTTGTTGATGTACAGGCTCGTCAGATGCTGCAGCGCATCCAGCGTTTCGCCGCGGCGGCCGATCAGGATGCCGGAGGTATCCCCGCGAAGGTCAACGTGCAGATAGCCTTCCTCATCCGTCCTGACATCCACCTCGGAGGGAACGCCCATGTATTGGGTGACATGCCTGAGGAAATCCTGTGCCTTGCCGGCCATGGTCGACGGGTCAAGGATTTCGGCGGGCGTCACGGGAACAGGCTCGCTGTGCTGGGCAGGCTCCGCTGCCGCGTTCTTCCTGCTCTGCGCTTTGGCGCGCGCGGGCTGGCGCGCAGGCTTCGCTTCAGAAGACGCTGATGTCTCCGACCCGACGGCCGGCTGTTCGCCCGCCGTTTCAGCCGCGATCTGCGCCTGCGCCGCCTTCTCTGCCGGCGCAGGCTGTGCGGCCGGCGCGGGCTGCGCGGCAGATTCCCTGGAAGGCCGCTCCTTCTGCACGGGCTTCTTTTCCGGCGCGGGCCTGGGCGCCTTCGCTGGCGCGGCGGCCGGCTGCGCGGGAACGGACTTTTCCAATGAGTTCGCAAAGATTTCGTGGACCGGGTCCTCGCTGTCCTCGCTTTCGATCAGCGTCAGGCGCACGCGGGCCGGACGGCTGCCGAACAGCCCAAACAGTCCCTTACTGCCTTCCTCAAGGATATCCACCTTGACGTCGCTGATGCTGACACCGAGCTGTTCGAGACCGGCGCTGACGGCGTCTTCCGTCGTTTTCGCGGTCATTTCGATGCTTTTCATGCTTTCAGTACTCCTTGATCTTGGGCGGGTTGTTCATCCCTGGACTGGAAATATTGAGAGATCGCGTAATTGGATATACCGGCGACAATGTTTGACGTGACCCAGTAAATCGCGAAGGAAGCGCTGGAAATGAGGCAGAAGTAAACGGACATGAGCGGGAACATATACTTCATCATGGCGTTCATGCTCTGCGACTGCGGGTTCTGATCGTTCTTGCCATCGTTCGCGCTCGGCTGCGAAGAGTACTTGGTCATGATGACCTGCGTCACGGCCGCCAGCACCGGCAGGATCAGCAGGCCGTTGTACTGCTTGTAGACGTCCACGGAGAAGAAGATGATCGTCAGTCCGGAAATGGAGGTTTCCATCGCCGCCTGGTACGCCGGCTGCAGCGCGGCGATGTCATAAAGCGCCTTGGCCAGCGTCTGAACGTCCGTATTGCTGGCCACGGCGAGCATGCCGTCCGTGTAATTGGGGATTTTTGAAATCAGCAGCTCAATCGTTTCCTGCGGCAGGGACTGAATGACCGTATTCCATACGTCGGCCGGGACCATCTGCAGATTCTGCAGCGTCGGGACAACTGCGGAAAATGGCGAATCGGCCGCCCAAACGTTCTTGATCCAGAGCCAGCCGGAAAGATTCGGCGTATTGCCGCATACGTATTCGATGATCTGGCGCACCATCTGTTCATTGGCCAGCGACCGCATCGCCGCGAACATGATCCACAGTATCGGGATCTGGATCAGCATCGGCAGACAGCCGGACATGGGATTATAATGCTCGTTCCTGAACAGCTCCATCTGCTTTTGCTGCAGCTTTTGCTGGTCATTCGCGTATTTTTTCTGAAGTTGATTGATCTTGGGCTGCATTTTCTGCATCTGGATCATGCCCTTGCGGTTTTTGATATCCAGCGGCAGCAGCACCATGCGGATCAGAATGGTGAACAGGGCGATCGACCAGCCGTAATTGCCGACGAGCCGGTAGATAAAATCAAGTACTGACCGTAACAATGCAGTCATTTTTCGTCGTTCATCCCTTCTTGATGGTCATATCAGGCAATTCGGGCACAGGATCGTATCCGCCCGCGCCCAGTGGATGGCATCGGCTGAGCCGCTTCATCGCCAGCGCAGTCCCCCGCCTCACGCCGAAGCGCTCGATCGCTTCCGCCGCGTATTCTGAGCATGTCGGAACAAACCGGCAGCACGACGGCTTGAGCGGACTGATCTGTTTCTGATAAAACCGGATCGCCTGAATACAAACACTTTTCATGACTGTATGGCATATGCCCGATGCTTTTTCAGCAGATACTGCAGGGAGCGCCGCAGGTCCTGAAACGAAGCGTCCGCCGCCGCGCTGCGGGCGGCCACGATGTACAGCCCAGGGCCGACTTTGGGAAGCTCCCCGATAAAAGCGGCGCGCAGCCTGCGCTTGACGCGGTTGCGCGTGACAGCGTTCCCGACTTTTTTTCCGACTGAAAAACCGACCAGTTTCTGTCTGGAGGGGACGAAGATCAGGGAAATCTCCTTCGCCCCGAACCCCTTCCCCTTGCGGTAGACATACTGAAACTGGCTGTTTTTGCGGAGCCGATACTGCTGTTGCATATTGTCCTCAAACATACAAAGCCGCTCCTCTTTGTTCTGACAAATCGGAGCGGGCTTAGGCAGCGGCAGCTTCACCGCTGCCTAAGACAACACAGGAATTATACAGTCAACTGTTTGCGGCCACGACGGCGGCGCGCCTGCAGAACGCGGCGGCCATTCTTGGTGGACATACGAGCGCGGAAGCCATGCACCTTGCTGCGCTGGCGCTTCTTAGGATGATATGTAGGACCCATAATTGCACCTCGAATTCGTAATCGTAAGGAAAAACGTCAGCGTTTGCTGAACTGGGGAGCGCGGCGGGCAGCCTTGAGGCCGTACTTTTTGCGTTCCTTCATACGCGGATCGCGGGTGAGGAAGCCAGCTTTTTTCAGCGCGGCACGAAGCTCAGGATTCGCCTTGCACAGCGCGCGGCTGATGCCATGACGGATCGCGCCGCTCTGGCCGGTCAGACCGCCACCGTTCACATTGACCATGACGTCAAAGCCGGAAACGTTGCACAGCGTCATCGGCTGCCGCACGGTCATCTTCAGGGTTTCAAGCCCGAAGTAATTGTCAATATCGCGCTTATTAATGACGATTTTGCCTTCGCCGGGCACCAGACGCACCCGCGCAACGGCAGACTTGCGGCGTCCTACGGCTTGGAAATCAGCAGTTGCCATAAATTACTCTCCTTTATGTACCAATCACTTGATGAGGTTCAGCTGTTCGGGCTGCTGGGCAGTCTGTTCGTAGCTTTCCCCTTTGTACACATACAGCTTCTTCGCCATCTGACGGCCAAGCGGGCCCTTGGGCAGCATGCCGACAATCGCATGACGGACCGCGAAATCTGACTTCTTGTTGAGAAGATCCTTGTACTTGGTTTCCTTCAGGCCGCCGACATAACCGCTGTGATGATAGTAAATCTTCTGATCCAGCTTCTTGCCGGTCATGCGGACCTTGTCGGAATTGATGATGATCACGTAGTCGCCCGTATCGATATGCGGGGTATAGATCGGTTTATTTTTACCGCGGAGGATATTGGCCACCTGGCTGGCGAGCCGGCCCAGGACCATCCCATCCGCATCCACGATATACCACTTGCGCTCGGCGCGTGCGGCCTGCGCGTTTGCCATGTAGGTTTTCAAGTGAGTTTCCTCCTGTTTCGTTTGCGGATCAAATACTGGTTGTTTTCCGGCTATGATGGTCGCATATCCGGGATATGCCGGACCTGCTCGGGGCTAATGAGCCAGTCTGGCACAAGGTATATAATAACACAAGCGCAATGGGTTTGTCAAATCTTTTTACATTTCCACAATCAGCGGCAAAAGGTCTTCGGCGGTGAAGGTCCAGTCCGGCTCGGACACAGTACCGGTCAGGTCCTGACCGGCCGCCTCCAGGCCCTGTTCTTCGTTCCTGCGGATGCGGACGGCCTCTTCCCAGGCCTTCAGCAGCTGCGGATCAGCGGTATCGCCCAGCTCAAAGAACTCACCCACCAGCTCCTCAGGCATCTCCGACACCACGTCCGGCGTCAGGCCCACCTTGTGCACCACGGTGCCGTCGGCCATGAAGTACTGCGCGAACGTGACCTGCATGCCGTCCTCCTCGCCATCCACGCCGCTCAGCGGAATGACGTACTGCATGATGCCCTTGCCGTAGGTCTGAGTGCCCACCAGCGTCGCACGGCCCGCGTTCTGCAGGCTGCCGGCCAGGATCTCGGAGGACGAGGCGGAGTTGCCGTTCACCATGATCACCAGCGGAATATCCACCTTGCCATCCTGAGTGTAATTCTCGTTCCGGTTGCCGAAGCGGTCCTCCGCGTAGAAGAGCAGCTGCCCGTCCAGGAACAGGTCCGCGATTTTCTCCGCAGCGTCCACCCAGCCGCCGCCGTTATCCCTGAGGTCCACGATCAGCGACGTCGCGCCCTGCGCGATCAGCTCGTTCAGCGCGGCCGTAAAGCCCTCTACGCAGTCGCCGGCAAAATCGTACAGCGCGATCAGGCCGACCTGGTCGTCCATCATTTTGGATTCGACCCAGTTCACCAGGATCTGGCGCCGTCCAACCGTGAAGACGATGTTTTCCCCGCGGCGGATGACCTCGATTTCGACCGTTTCGGCCTCCTTGCCGCGCATCAGCGTCGCCGCGTCGGACATCGTATCCGCGTTGACCTCGAGCTCGTCCACACGAATCAGGATATCGCCCTTCTTGAGGCCGGCCTCTTCGGCCGGCGTATTTTTGAACACGCGGCTGATGGTGACCTTGTTTTCATTATAGTCAGCCATCATCTGGATGCCGACGCCGGCATAGCTGCCCTCGTCGTCGTCCCACATTTGCTTCCAGCGGGTGGGATTGTAATAGAAGGTATAGTTGTCGCCCAGTCCCTGCAGCATGCCCCAGATGGCATACTCAAGCATGGCGGATTTGTCAGGCTCCTCATAGTAATAGGAATCGACGACTTCCATGATTTCGGCGAGCTTGCTGAATTGCCTGAGCGAGTCGTATTCCTCCTGGGTGATGGTGACCTCGTCCTTCTGATCAAAAAAGCTGAACAGGCCGCCGCCGACCGCCTGGGCGGAAAACGGCAGACAGCAGAGCATCGTGAGGGCGATCAGCAGGCTGAACATACGGTGAAAACGCAGCATTTTATTCTCCTTTCGGCGTCCGGGCGTCCATCTGCGAATAGCACTTTTTCATTTCGAGCAGCATTTTGAACGTCACAGCATCGTCAAACGTGCGCAGATCAAGTCCGGTCACTTTTTTGATCTTATCCAGGCGGTAGGTCAGGGTGTTGCGGTGAATATACAGCTGGCGCGCCGTATCCGACAGGTTCAGGTCTTTTTCGAAAAACAGGCTCACCGTATCCAGCAGTTCGTCGGTAAACAGCCTGGCCGTGCCCGTGTTGAAGAGGAGCTCATGGTATTTTTCCGCGAGCGCCACAGGCAGCTCGGACAGGAAGCGCTGCATCAGCATGCGCTGATCGTCGAACACCGACTGTCCCGGCATAAAGCGCTTACCAAGCGCCAGCGAACGCAGCGCCCGGGCGTAGGCGGCGTGAAGTTCGGCCGCGTCGGACGCACACCCGCCAAGGCCGACGCGCAGCGCGCAGCCTGCCTCACTCAGCGCGGATTCCTGGGCGGCATAGGCAAATTCGAGCAGATCATCGTGATCGTCGACCGCGCTCGCGTCCATCAGGTAGGCGATCGTATGCCCGTCCATCGGGACCATGACGTCCGTTTCTCCCGCGGGAAGCACCGCGCGCATGGTTTCGAAAAAAGCGCCGTGCCAGTCTACGGCCGATTCCATCGCCAGAACGTGCCGCGGCAGCTTCCTCGAAATGGGGAAACGGCTGAGGATTTCATCCAGCTGCCAGTCATCCAGCGTTTCCGTCAGCATTTGCCGGTACGCCCCTTCGACGGTCATCGCTTCTGGGGACTGGCGGATCATTTCGCTCAGCAGCGCGTCCGCCAGCGCGAGCACGTCCGGGGAAACGTCCGTCTGATCCTCAGGGCACATCCAGTACCAGTCGACGAACGCCTCGCAGCGCTTCAGCGCTTTCCCCGCCATCGGACGTCCGGTGAGGATATCGTTCCCCTGCGCGTCGGCAATTGTCAGGGAACAGTTCAGCGTTGACAGCCGTTGCGCCAGCCGCTGTTTCCATTGTCCGTCCACTGCTCCTCCGACACCTCCTGCAGCTCGTCCGGCCGGTCCAGCGCGGCGTCTTCGTCCGGAAGGCGCTCAAGGCCGGCCAGCCTGCCTGATCCTGTGCGCAGAAAACGCGCAATATCCTCCCTGCTCAGCACACTGTCCGTGCCCATGCAGGCATTGCAGCGCGTGTCACACTCGGGGCAGCGGCAGCCCAGGTACTGGCCGCCCTCCTGCTGAATCATGTACGCCCCGCAGGACGGGCATCCGCAGCGCACCGTTCAGCCTCTCAGTACAGGGGATATTTCGCCGTCAGCCGCGCCGTCATCTGCCGCACGTCCGGGATAGCCGCTTCGCCTTCCCGGATCAGCCTCGCGATACCGTCCGCGATATCGCGCATGTCCTCTTCCATCAGGCCGCGGGTCGTCACAGCCGGCGTACCGATGCGCACACCGCTCGTTTCGGCCGGCTTCCTGCGGTCGCGAGGCACCATGTTTTTGTTGACGGTGATATTGGCATCGCCCAGCCAGGTCTCCAGCTGCAGGCCGGTGATCTCGGTATCGCACAGATCGATCAGGATCAGGTGGTTGTCCGTCCCGTCCGATACCATCCGCACCCCGTTTTTGCGCAGCCCATCCTCCAGCGCCTTGGCGTTGAGGATGATCTGGTGCTGGTAGCGGTTGAAATCCGGGCTCATGGCTTCCTTCAGGCAGACGGCCTTGGCCGCGATGACGTGCATCAGCGGCCCGCCCTGTATGCCGGGGAAGATGGCCTTGTCGATCGCGCGGGCATATTCCTGACGGCACAGGATCATGCCGCCGCGGGGGCCGCGGAGCGTTTTGTGCGTGGTGGTGGTCACTACGTCGGCGTACGGCACCGGCGAGGGATGTTCGCCCGCGGCGACCAGGCCGGCGATATGCGCCATATCCACCATCAGCAGCGCGCCGGCCTCATCCGCAATTGCGCGCAGGCGTTCAAAGTCAATGGTGCGTGGATACGCGGAAGCGCCGGCGACGATCAGCCGCGGCCGGACGCTCAGCGCCTGCTCGCGCAGCGCGTCGTAATCGATGCGCTCCGTCTCAGGATTCAGGCCGTAGCTTTCGAAATGAAAGTATTTTCCGGAAATATTGACCGGGCTCCCGTGGGTCAGGTGTCCGCCGGCGTTCAGATTCATGCCCAGCACCGTGTCGCCGGGCTTCAGCAGCGCGAAATAAACGGCCATATTCGCCTGTGAGCCGCTGTGCGGCTGCACGTTGGCGTGATCCGCGCCATACAGCTGCGTCGCGCGTTCCCGCGCGATATCCTCCGCGCGGTCCACGCACGCGCACCCGCCGTAATAGCGGTGCCCCGGGTAGCCCTCGGCGTACTTGTTGGTCAGCACGCTCCCCATCGCCGCCAGCACCGCGGGAGATACAAAGTTTTCAGAAGCAATCAGTTCAAGGTGCGCCTGCTGGCGCTCGCTTTCCGCCTGGATGACCTCCGCGATTTCCGCATCCGTCTGCTTCAGGCAATCAGGTATCTGCAGCATTCTTTTCCTCCCCACGGTATCCGGGATCACTGTCGCGCAGGACTCCCCGCAAACATCAGATCCGAAGATAAAATGATACAAAAATACCGCCATACGGACAGACAGAACCGCGGCACATGCGCCTTGCGCTTACTGCTGCTTCCTTTCGGACCTGACAGGGTTCACACCGCTGCATCGCACGGAGCCCATCCGCATAACGGCAGAGCCATTATAATCGAATTTCCCGCAAATTGCAAGCCCTGCCCCGGCATTTTTACACGATAATTATGTTTTACTTGCAAAGAGCGGACTAAAGTGATATGATAACAGCGTTCTGGTTTCTACGAGAAATCCGGCTTTTTCCGGGCTTTCTTCTCCCGCTTCGGCGGCAGAACACGCACACGCTGCGCCGGACCCGCTGCGCGATAAAGGAACATCTGACATGCTGATCGAACTCGCAGGGATTCCGGCAGAGGTCATCTGCCGCTATCCGGAGAATGAAGTGTTCCTGTCCGATTACCGGACGGAGCGCCCCCCGCTGATCACTATCCGGCCGGACGACGAAGATCTGCGCCGCATCCAGTCGGGGTTTGACCGCGTGGCCGTCTTAAACGGCGGAGAACCGCAGCCCCTCCCCCCCGCTTTTTTGGAAAACAACGCGATCCATGCGCTGCTGGCCGAATCGCTCGTGGCCTATGACGTGCTGCTGATGCACGGTTCCGCCCTGTGCATGGACGGCGAGGCCTATGTATTCACCGCCAGGAGCGGCACGGGGAAAAGCACCCACGCCCGCCTGTGGCGCGAAGCCTTCGGCGATCGGGTCTGGATGATCAACGACGACAAACCGCTTCTGCGCATTCTCCCGGACGAAGTCAGGGTCTACGGTACCCCCTGGGCCGGCAAGCACCGCCTGAGCCGCAACGCGTACGCGCCGCTCAGAGCCATCATCCTCCTCGACCGCGCGACGGAAAACAGCATGTCGGTCCTGTCCGGCGCTGAGGCCTTCCAGACGCTGCTGAGCTCCGCTTATGCATCCGTCCATCCAGCGACATCGCTCCGCATTATGACCATTGAGCGTACTGTAGCCAACTCGGCGGATTTTTACCACCTGTGCTGCACGCCGGACATCTCCTCGGCGTATTTTGCCCGGACATATATGCAGCGTCACTCCGGCCGCGCAGGCTGAGTATAGCTTCAAGCTCTTTTCAGGAGGAATTGACATGGAGAAGTATGTAACCCCCAGCATGGAACTGGTCGATATCGCGAATGACAACGTGATTCTGACCAGCGGTTTCATCAGCGGCATGAGCGTCACTTATCAGGACTCTGCCGGAAACACCTACACCACCTCCATCGGTGGCGACAACTGACAGCCCGCATAAGCTGGCCAACGAGTGGTAAGGATCGGTATTCCTATGAAGCTGAAGCCAGAGTTTGTCACACAGGATATTGACGACACTCAGTTTCTGGTGCCCCTCGGCACTGTAACCTTCAGCGGTGTCGTCCGCAGCAACCGGACGGCCGCGTTCATCGTGGACTGCCTCAAAGAAGAGACCACGCAGGACGCGATCGTCGACCGGATGTGTCTCAAATACGACGCGCCGCGCGACACCATCGCCAAGGATGTGGCGCGCATCGTGAGCACGCTTCGCGGCATCGGCGCTATCGAAGGATAAGTTCAGCCGCATGAGCACATTTGAGATGCTCCTCGCGCGGGACGGCCAGTTAGTGTACAAAACCAAGGGCGTCAGTATGGAGCCGATGCTGCGGCAGAACAGGGACCTGGTCATACTCCAGGTCCCTGATTCGCGTCTGCATAAATATGACGTCGCGCTGTACAGGCGCGGCGCCAGCTATGTCCTGCACCGGGTCATCCGGGTGCGGAAGGACTACTACCTGTTCAGGGGTGACAACACCTACGCGCTGGAGCGGGTGCCGGATGAGGCGGTCATCGGGCTGCTGACCGGGTTCCAGCGCAACGGCAGGCAATACAGCGTAACCAGCCGGGCCTATCGCGCGTACGCGCGGCTCTGGACATTCATTTATCCGCTCAGGATACTTGTGATACGCGCCCACAGCCGGCTTTACGCCATCGCCCGGCGCATTGGGCTGAGGAGGTGACAGGGGATGAATACGGATGAGGCCATCATTTACCTGGCCGGTTGCGCCGTCAACGGCGTCACCCCGGATCAGGACAGGCTCTCCGGTCTGGATCTGGACGCCGTGTACGCGGTGGCGTCCGCTCACCTGCTGAGCGCCTGTGTCAGCATCGCGCTGGAATCGGCCGGTCTCAGGGACAAGCGTTCGTCCATGGTGATCGCCGATGCGCTGCGCAAGCACCTCATGTTTGACGCCGCCCGCGCCCAGGTGGTGCGCTTCCTGAACGACGCCGGCATCTGGTACGTGCCGCTCAAGGGCGATGTGCTGAAAGCGGATTACCCCAAAGCATTTATGCGTGAGATGGCGGATATCGACATTCTGTTCGACGCCACCCGCGCAGCGGACGTCAAGGCGTTCATGGAGAGCATCGGGTTCAGCACATATCAGTTCGGCGTCGGCATTCACGATGTTTACCACAGGCCGCCCATCGTCAGCTTTGAAATGCATACGGCCCTGTTTGGGCCGCAGCATCCGGCCCGATTGCGTGATTATTACCGGAACGTCAAAGACAGACTGCTGCCGGATCACGGCGCCGCGCTGCGCTTCAGCCCGGAGGATTTTTACATTTATATGCTCGCGCATACCTACAAGCATTTCTACAACGACGGAACCGGGCTCAGGTCGTTCCTGGACATCTATGTTTTTCTGAACAGGCACCAGTCCGCGCTGAATTTGGACTACCTGAACGCGGAGCTGCGGAAGCTCGGCATCGACGACTTT
This sequence comes from uncultured Clostridia bacterium, assembly GCA_946536315.1. GTDB lineage: Bacteria > Bacillota > Clostridia > Christensenellales > Aristaeellaceae > UBA4246. The sequence continues at coordinate 140,059 of CAMNEH010000001.1, read as the reverse complement.
GAACGCCGCGCCCGCCATCTGGCCCAGCGGCTGTTCACCGATCAGCCGCTGCCGGAGGACGAGAAGGAAATGCTGCATTATGTGCTGAGCTCCTCCGCATTCGGCACCCTTCAGCACAGCGCTGAAAACCAGGTGCTGAAGCAGGGAAAGCTCAAATACTTCCTGGGACGGATTTTTTTGCCCATGAGCAGCATTCAGTCGCAGTATCCCTTCTTCTATCGGCACAGGATTTTCCTGCCGCTGTTTCCCCTCTGGCGTTTCTTTGACGTGGTGCTGTTCAGGCGCGAAAACGCGATGACGGAGCTGAACCTGATGCATACCAAAAAACGCCCGTTCTGAGGTGAATCAATGATCGTATGCCTGCCCGTAACGGGTTTTATGGAAGTCAACTGCTATCTGTGGGTGGACGACATGACCGGCCACGCGTTCCTGATCGACCCTGGCGCGGAGGGGCACCGGCTGATGCGCTCGGTCCGCGAGCGCGGCTGGACGGTGGAAAAAATCCTGTTGACGCACGGCCATTTTGACCATATCGGCGGCATTGCGGACATCCGGGAAGAAAACGACATTCCCGTTTTCATCCACGAGGCCGGCGGCGCGTACCTCCAGGATCCTCGCCTCAACCTGTCCAGCCAGTGTCCCCCGCCCATCACCGTCGACCGGTTCCAACCTCTGCGCGACGGCGACCGCATCGCGCTGGCAGCGGACCCGTCGCGCGCGCTCAGCGTCATCCACACGCCGGGCCACACGCCGGATTCCGTGATATATTACGATGGGACGCAGGGCCTTGCGTTCGTCGGCGACACCATCTTCCGCAACGGCCGCGGCAACGACCGCTTTCCCGGCGGCAACGGCCGCGTCCTGCTCGACAGCATCCGCCGGAAGATCCTCACGCTGCCGGACAACACCGTTTTGTATTCCGGACATTCATCGCCGACGACCGTCGGCGATGAGAAGCGGCATTATCTGGGATAACAGAGAAAGGCACTCCCGCGCCGCGGGGGCGTACAAACGCCATGATACATGATCTGCGGGGCAACCGCACACCGACCGCCATCTGTCTGAACATGGTCCTGTCGGCGCTCAGCCTGTTTGTCAACGGCTTTGGCATCTACCTGACCATTCAGGCCAATATCGGCGCCGCGCCATGGGATGTGCTGAACCTGGGCCTGTCAAAAAGCCTGGGCATTCTGTATGGCTCTGCTTCCATCGCCGTATCTGTGACCATCCTGGCCATCGATATCGCGCTGAAGGAGCCCATCGGGCTGTCGATGTTCATTGACGCCATCGTGGTCGGCAAATCCGTAGATTTCTTCAATTGGCTGAATATCGTCCCACCCGCGCGGTCCCCGCTCACCGCTGTGCCGATGCTGCTGCTGGGCCTGGTGGTGCTGGCCTATACCCAATACACCTACATGCTCGCTTCCCTCGGCTGCGGACCGCGCGATACGCTGCTCGTCGGCCTCGCCAAGCGGATCCGCCGGATTCCCATCGGTGTCATCAGCATCGCCCTGCTGAGCACAGCGACGCTGATCGGCTGGCTTCTCGGCGGTCCCGTGGGCCCCGGCACCCTGATCTGCGCCTTCGGCGCCGGCCCCATTATGCAGGCGGCCTTCCGCACCGTGCATTTCGACGCGACCGCTATCCGGCATCAGCGGCTGCGTGATTCATTCCGCGTATTGTTTTCCCAAAGTCCGTAACGCCGGTCACTGCCGCAGGATCAGCCGCACGCCCCGCGATGTGACATAGTCCAGGCTCAGCCAGTATTCCGCGGCGCCGTAGCCTTCCGTATCGACATAGTAGCGCAGCCCGGGAATCTCCGCCGGGCTCGACAGCGGTACATAGTTTTTCGAGGCCTCGTCATACAGCATCGGGGTCTCGTTTTTGATTTTGCTGAACGTCGCCCTCGGCGCGGAATCGATGATATGGCACATTTTCCCATCCGCGCTCAGCCGGTCCGTCAGCGCGATATGTCCTCTGGCGACGGAGAAGGAAAAGACCGCGCCCTGTTTGAAAAACCTGACGATTTCTTCCTTCGTCCTGTACAGGTTGAACTTGGTTTTGAAGCCGAACGCCTTCGCTGCGTTGCCCACGAGCGTGGAATTCAGCGTTCCGCCGTCCACCAGGCAGAAGGCATAGGTTTTCGCCAGCTGCGCGGGGAGGCTTTCCGGCTCGGTATGGCCCAGCAGCTGCAGGGCGTGGCTGAGCGCGAAAATGGCGCAGCCCGAATGCTCCAGCGTGCTTTTGCGGTAGGGCACTTCATGCCATGTCCCGTCCTCCTGGCTGTACAGCTGAAAAGCGTTTTCCTCCTGCGCCGGGGCATCATCCGCCGTCCTTTCAGGCCAATCGAGGCTGATCTGCGTATCCCCCGCGCGCACGGAGGAAGGCCGGGCGCTGCCAGTCACCGTCAGCGTCCAGCGGACGTACCGTCCGCTCACATCGGCCGCTTCATCCACCTTCGCCTGGCTGGCGCGGTAGGTCCGCATGACCTCTCCCTGCTCATCCAGTGTTTCGACGCTCTGTACAGTCCTGGTCGCCCACACGCTGAATCCCCGGCCGTCGTCCGCGTATTCCACATCGCCCACTACCATGGGCGCCTCGGCTTCGACATTGACGACCGCCAGCGCCTTATCGGCGCTGCCCTGATCATTGGCGGCGACAAACAGCCAGCTCTGCGCGCCGGCGCCGGTCAGCGGCAGCGTCAATCGCCAGCGCAGCCCGTTTTCCGTGCGCTCCGCCCGGCCGGCCTCCGTCCACACAGGCGCCTGCCGGTCTACGATCACACCGACGCGGCTGGCCGTCTCATCCGTGAGGACCATAGCGCTGACCTGGTCCATATAGGCCGCGCCGCGGTCACGGTCGAGGATGACCTCCCGCACACTTGCGCCGGCGGAAGCGCCGGGCTGCGCGATACCGATCGCCGCGCCGGACTGGCCGCAGCTGAGCAGCAGGTTCGCGTTCCGGGGCTGCGCGGACGTATTCGCCTCCGCGTAGATCCGGAGCAGGTCTCCCTCGCGCTCCCAGCGCACGAATCTGGCATCGGAGGCCACTGTCCATTCTCCGCTGGCCGATATGTCCACCGTCAGCGTACCGGCGCCGTCCGCGGGACAGAGCCAGGAAACATTGCTCTGTCCGTTGACCGTGATCCGGTCGCCGACGCTGCTGAACAGATATACTTCCTCTTCCTCTTCGCGGTCAGCCACCTGGCGCACGGTCACATCGCAGCTCAGGCCCAGGCTGTTCAGGGTGATGCGGCCCGTCCGCGCGTCTCCGTTCAGCGCGCCGACCGCGAATCGCAGCTCATCGCCCGCTTCACCACAATCATTCAGCAGCGTGATAAAGTCCTCATCCGTTTTCGCGCTCCAGGGACCCGGGCTCTGGACCGTCAGCCGGCGGATGCCGCCCTGACCCAATACGGTTTGCGTGTCGCCTGTCACGGCGATGCCGCCCTGATCGCTGACCTCGACCGTGCCCGCGGCAGAAGCGGTATGCCCCGCAGCGTCGGTGACTGTCACCGTCAGCCTCATATCGCCCTGCTCGAAGGGCACCCACTCAAACCTGGCGCTGTCCCCGTTCTGCGCCGCGACGCGCCGGCTGCCGCTGGTGACGGAAAACTCGTACCTGAGCGGCGGAACACCGCCCTGCGCCGCCGCCACGGCGGTCAGCCGCTCCCCCATTCCTGCGGATATGTGATCCGGGTTCAGCGTGACATCGAGCTCCTCATATACGGTAAATGCCGCGCGCGACTCCTGCCCGCCCTCGGGCTGGACGATGAGCGTGTATTGTCCCGGCTCACGCGCGTACAGCGCGGCGTGCCGGGCTTGCGTCAGCGCGCCGGTATTGACCTGCGTCCCGTCGCGCAGCAGCGTCATCGCGCGCTGCTGGGCCTGATCCTCTACCTCGATGATCAGCGTTTCGCCGACCGTCAGGCGCTCGGCGCTGAGCCGGATGCCGTCCCCGGCGCATGCCCAGCCGCTCACGAGCAGTGCGAATACCAATGTATATATGATCGTTCTTCCGCAGTTACGCCGCATAACCTGATCCTTTCCGCACCGCGCAAATCGGATGCGCGGCTTTGTTCATTATATCCCGCCCCCGACTCTTTTTCAATAAGATGCTTGTAAAGCTTTGAAAAATTCGGTATACTATCCTTGCAGGAAGGATGTGAGGCCCATGCAGGTTGGTATTTTCGGAGGATGCTTCGATCCCCCGCACAATGGACATCTCGCCGTGGCGGAAGCCGCTTTGCGCACCGCGGGGCTGGATCAGGTCCTCATCATCCCGTCAGCCCAGCCGCTCGCCCGGAAGCCCGGCATGGTCGCTTCGCCGGCGGACCGCCTCAACATGTGCGGCCTTTGCTTCGCCGGCGAGCCAAGATACATCGTTTCAGACATCGAAGCGCACCGTGAGGAGCGCACCCCGACCATTGTCACCGTCGAGCGCCTGAAAAAACAGCAGTGCAGCCGTGACCGCCTGACGCTGCTGGTCGGCGCGGACAAGCTGGCGTCCCTGCCGGACTGGGTCAGGGCGCAGGATTTGTTCCGGCTATGCGACATTCTGGTATGTCCGCGCAACGGCGTGGACATGGCCGCGTCCCTCGAACGTCTCCGCACACTCGGCGCGCGCGTGCGCACGCTGGACGTTCCCGAAGCGCCCGGCGCGTCCGCCGACATTCAGGCGGCGCTGCGCGAGTATACCGTCCCCACCGAATTATCCCCGCGCGTGGCCGGCTATATCGCCGATCACTGGCTGTACCTGGACCGCCGGATCCTGAGTGTCGAAAAGATGATGACCCCCAAGCGCTGGCAGCACACCCTCGGGGTGAAGACACAGGCCGTCCGCATGGCGCTCATTTTCGGCATCGATCCGCTCAAGGCCGCGCTGGCCGCCATGCTGCACGACTGCGCGAAATGCCTGCCCTTCGAAGCGCAGTTAAGCATCGCGCATGAAGCCGGCATGACGGACCCGGCTTTTCTGAGCAGTTCCGCCATGCTGCATGGACCGGTCGGCGCAGTGATCGCGCGCAACCAGTTCGGCGTCGTCCAGCAGGACGTGCTCAACGCCATCACCTACCATACCGTCGGACGCGCGGGCATGTCTCCGCTGGAAATGTGCATTTTCGTCGCCGACGCCACAGAGCCCGGCCGCGACCAGTATCCCGGCCTCAAACGGCTGCGCAAGCTGGCGGAGCGCAGCCTGGAAGCGGCTGTTCTGCTCAGCCTGAACCTGACCAAGCAGTACGTACTGAGCTCTGGCAAGCACCTGAACCCCATTTCGGACGCGACCGCGCGCTGGGTCACACCGCTGGTGCCCGAAGAATTGCTCCCGCTGACTTACGCAGGCCTGCCCTGATCGACGCACGTTAGCTGAAAACCGTGAAGAAAGGATGAAAAACATGGCAGAAGAACCCATCTTGGTCAAAGAGATCGCCAAAGCGCTGGACGACAAAAAAGCCCAGGACATCATCGCGCTCGACGTCAGTCACCTGACGGTGATCACCGACTACATGGTGATCGCCAGCGGCCGCAGCGTGCTGCAGACCAAATCGCTCGCGGACGACCTGGACGATAAGATGGCGGAGCTCGGCATTCCGCTGCGCACGCGCGAGGGGTATCAGGAAGGGCGCTGGATTGTGATGGATTACGGCACGGTGCTCGTGCACATCTTCCACCCCGAAGCCCGCGAGTACTATCACCTCGAACGGCTGTGGGCGGACGGCACCAACGCGATCGACCTGAGTCAGGTACTCAGCGCGGACCAGATCTGACGCCATGCCCAACATCCAGATCTATTATGTCAAGCGAAGCTTTGACGTACAGAAGGCGGAGCGATACTTCAAGGAACGGCGGGTGCCGTTTCAACCGGTCGATATGCGCCGCCACGCGCCGGGACGCCGCGAGCTGGAGCTGTTCGCCCGCGCCGCGGGCGGCGTGGGCGCGCTGCTGGACCGGAGCAGTCCAAAGGTCCTGTCCCACTACGCCGCCTATATGCATGACGAACAGGCCCTGATCGATGAACTGATGGAGGACCCCTCCCTGATGCGCGCGCCGATCGTCCGCAACGGACAGAAGGTCACCATCGGCGTCGACGAAGCGGTCTGGGCCGGCTGGCTCACGTAAAACCGGGACTGCCGCAGCGTACTGCGGCAGTCCCGGCATTTTTGGCGGCTCCGCCGCCGGTCACTGCTCTACGTAAAGCATCCTGTCCGTGATATTCAGCAGCTCGTTGACCGTCACATATTCATAGTTCCGGTCCTTGAGACCCTCCATCAGCTTGCGGAAAAACTTCAGATCCGCGCTGTTGGCGTGCATCAGCACGATCGATCCGTTTTTCACGTTCTTGAGCGCGTAATCGAGGCTGTCGGTATTGTCCATGTCCCAGAGCACGATATGGTCAAAGCCCAGCTGATGCAGCCAGCGGCCCACCATGCCGCCGCCGCCGTGCTCCATGCCGGCGCCAAAGGGCGGGCGAACGCTCAGAAACTCATAGTGATATCCCAGCGTCGCGTCCAGCGCGTCGCTGAACTTCTTCAGGTCCTTCTCCACCTGGGGCTGGCTCTGCTGGGTCAGGCGCTTGTGCTGGAAAAAATGACAGCCGATCACATGCCCGGCATCCAGCGCCGCCTGCCAGATCTCCCGGTCCTCCACCTTCAGGTTATAGCCGCTGGGATACAGGCTCAGCTTGACATTGTACTCCTCGGCCACCTCCAGGAACTGCGGCAGCCATGTTTCCGGATACATCCAGTCATCCACCGTGATGGCCACGCGCGGCTCCTCACGGTTGCCATACCGATACGCATGTGCCCATTTGGTGCGCACCTTTTCCGCGCCAGCGGCGGACGCGACCGTCAGGCATACCGCCAGTGTCAGCAGCGCCAGTCCACGTTTCAGCATCATACTGTCTCCTCTTCCATCGTCTTCGTCAGCCTGACGAAGAGCGTACGGTCGCTTTCGAGGTCATCATTGGGCGCGGGGATCGTCATTTCCGGATCCTGGTAAAGATCATACCCGTAGTCCCCCGCTTCAAACAGCACCGCGACCCCCTTCTGCACCGACGCCGTCACGCGGCGTTCACCGGCAGTGCCGGCGTCAAACACATAGGTCACGGTCCTTCCCTCGCCCTCTGCCGGATTGACGTACGCCTGCAGGAATTTGAGCAGGTTTTCCGTATCTTCGGGCATCGGCGTATCATACAGTACCTGCTGCCTGCTCTGAAGCAGGCCTTCATAGCGGCGGTAGAAGGGCTGCTCAGTCAGGGGACGGCCCGCGCTGTCAAGCACTGTTTCGGTATCCTTCTGCAGCTCCAGTGTTTCCGCGTCCAGCGTATACACCAGCTCGCAATAGCTGCCCTCGGGCAGCTGCGTCCCCCAGGCGTCGATGAAATCCTGGCCGGTCAGCCTGGTCGTCAGCGTCAGCTGTCCCGCCTGCTCCGTGACGGACTGCACTGTCTCTCTCGCAGTCACGTCCGGATCATACAGCAGATCGGTATTGTATCCGTCGTCGACGCTGTAGGTGACCGGCTCACCCAGACCCGCGTCCAGCACCAGGATCGGCACCGGGTATACGCCGCGGCCAAACTGAATATAGCTGACGATCAGACGCTGTCCGGCAGTCATCAGGGATTCGGTATCGCCCTCCGACGCCGCCTGTGCACTGTACCTGGAGGCGGTGTAGCGCACATCCCGGTTGACCCAGATCGCGACCTGCTGGTCGTTCAGCGTCTGAAGCAGCGCCACAGAGGAATGCCGATTTAGCAGCGCCTGGGTCGTGTTCGCCTGCATAAACGTCTCCATCGTCAGTTCCGGCGTTTCCGCTGCAGCCATCGATAAGCAGAGCAGGCACGCGCCGAGGACGGCCAGAATGCGTTTGATGTTCATTTCGTTCTCTCCCCTTGCCCGGATCACCTGGGCTGATTGCTCCAGAAAAACAGTGTCATGATGCCCGGACCGGTGTGCGAGCCGATGATCGCGCCCACGCGCAGCCGTAGGATCTGTACGTCCGGATTGATCTGCCTGACCTTTTCACAGAGGTATTCCGCGTCCTCCTCGCAATCGCCATGCGCGATCGCCACCGTGTTCCACCGGCTGCGGTCCGCCGTCTGCTCATAGCGTTCCGCCATGGCCTTCAGCGACCGTTTCCTGCCGGCCACCTTGTCCTGGGCGACCAGCTTTCCCTCAAAATTGACGTTCATGACCGGTTTGATCCGCAGCATGTCCCCCATCAGCGCCGTGGACCTGGAGACGCGGCCGCCGCGATACAGGTAATCCAGCTTGTCGACGGTGAACCAGTGCATCAGGTGCTGACGGTTATCGGTCACCCAATCGGCGAGCGTAGCGGCATCCATGCCATTGTCGCGCTGCTGAAGCGCAAAATAGATCAACAGTCCCTGTCCGGCGGCCGCGCAGAGCGTGTCCACCACGTACAGCCGCGCATCGGGGTTCTTTTCCATCACCATGCTGCGCGCCAGCACCGCCGTCTGGTAAGTGCCTGACAGACCGGAGGAAAAGCAGAGATACAGCACCTCATGCCCTTCCTGTACCAGCCTGGTAAACACATCCAGGTAATCGTTCAGATTGATTTGCGCCGTGGTCGGCACAGCGCCGTCCCGCATCTGATCGTACAGCAGCTTGAGCGCCGGCGAGCCGTCATAGGACGTAAACTCGTACTCCTTGCCGTTGATGGAATAGTTCATCGGAAACACGTAAAAGTTTTCCTGTTTTTCCACAAAGGCGCGATCCAGATCGCACGCTGCGTCGGTCAGCAGATAAAAGGCCATCTGTTTTCCCTCCTGTCCTCTGACAAATACGCGCTATATTTTAACCGCTGATGGACAAACTGTCAAATAATTCTTGAAGTTTTTCGGCTGATTTGATAATATATAAGGTGTGTCCGGCGCATTTGTTACATTTTTGCGGACAGGAATCCCGGACCCATGGAGCGAAAGATACATACGGGAACGACGCACCCGTCTTCCCGAATGTACGACGCTAAGGATTGATTTGGGAGGTTTGCATGAAGTGTCCTCGTTGCGGTGCCTGGAATCAGGCTTCATTGCCCAGGTGTTTCCGCTGCGGACAGCCACTTTCGCCGGATAACGCCGCCGGCCCGGACTGGCGGCAGGAGCTTTCGCAGGACGAAGGGCGCGAAAAGGTTTTTGTCGATATTGACGCCGCCGCTGAAAAACCACAGCCGGAGACCGATTCAGGCGACGAACTCGCGATTGAAATGCAGCAGCTGCGCGCGCGCAAGCTGCGCGGCATGGAAGAGCAGCGCCGCCTGCGCAGCATGGAAACTCAGCCCTACAGCGCCAGGGTCGCGGGCCGCGTCCAGCAGTCCACCACCCGCCGGCGTTACGTGGTCGACAGTCTTGACGAGCTCCGTCAGCCGACGCGCCGGCAGCGGCGCGGCAATTTCGCCGAGCATCAGCCGCAGCGCGAGCCGGCGCGTCCGATCGACTATGACGACTGCCCGCCGGGGAACACCTCCGCCTACACGCCCCTGGGCGTCGACGGCAAGCCGCTGCGCTCCATCTACAGCGACGATCAGCCGGTCAGCGGGTTTCAGCACCCGCAATTCCGTCCGGTCCGACTGTTCAGGATCGTCTTCCTCCTGGTGCTGGCAGCGGGCCTGACGCTGGGCGGGCTGTATTATTTCAAGCTTCCGCCCTTCTCCCTGGCCGAAACCGCGCCGCTGCAGGACCGCGTGCAGATTTCCACCTCCATCTATGACGATCTGCCCGCGCACATCATCCGCATCCCGGCCGAAGACGGCAGCGAAATCTATATCAAGGAGCTGCATACCACCGGCATCGCCATCGGCGGCTACGCGACCTTCGAAGTGCCTGACTACAAGTGGTATGAGAATCAGACCGATATCGAAGACGAAATCTTCACCGTGACGATGACGCCTTACCTGAAGACCGCCGGACAGCAGCGCCTGATGGATACCATCCACTTCGATATCGAGATTCCCCTCTCACCGATCACGCTGGTGTCGCCGGACGTGCTGTACGTGGAGGTCAACAGCCGGCCCAAGTATCAGATCCAGTTCAAGGTGGAGCGCGGCAGCACCGTCACGATCAACGGCGAGAATTACTCCGACCTCGTTTCGTCCCAGGACGGGCTCATTTCCTATAACGCGACCGTTCAGGCGATCGGCGAAAACAACATTGTCATCGAATGTCAGACCAAGTATTACCGCAAAAATACCGTCACGATGGTGCTGTACCGTGAGCCCCAGGCGATATTGCTGGAGCTGGATTCCTCCATCTCCGAGCGCTGGAGCGGCGACACCAACACCATGACCGTGAGCGGCACTACGCTGAACAAGGCGACCATCCGCGTCCTGTCCGACCACCGCGACCTGGATACCAGCAAGCTCCTGTCTACGGGCACGTTCAGCTTTACCGCGGTATTCAACCGCATCGGCACCAACACCATCACCATCGAGGCCTCCTACCCCGGCAAGCAGACGACCGTCGTCAATTTCGACGTCTATCACGTGCCGTCCGCCCGCAACTATACCCCAAGGGCCTGGCCGATGGACGCGTATAACTATACGCAGTATCTGGATACCCTGGCGACCCGTGTCCGTACCACGACCATCTATGTGTGCAAGGGCACGATTACCGAGATCATATCTGATTCTCCCCAGCGCGCCCTGATGGAAACCGGCACGGAGACTTCGTCGCGCAAGGTGCTGCTGGACAACCTGTCCAACGATACCTGGGAAGTCGGCGATTCCCTGCGCGTATATGGCGACGCCTATGGTGCGTACGATGGCAAGCCATGGCTGATCGGCCGGTATACCTATCCATACAATCCCTGAATCTGAGGAGGTTATTTGCAATGCGTAACAATTTTGGCGGTTTCCCCGGCGGCAATATGCAGCAGCTCATGCGCCAGGCGCAGAAGATGCAGCAGCAGCTGACTGAAGCGCAGGAGGCGCTGGACGCCCGCGAGTATGAGGCGAGCAGCGGCGGCGGCGCGGTGACCTGCAAGGTGTCCGGCAAGCGGGAGCTGCTGAGCCTGACCATCAAGCCTGAGGCGGTCGACCCTGACGACGTGGAGATGCTGCAGGACCTGATCATGGCTGCCGTCAATGAAGCCCTTCGCACCGGTGAAAAGACCCGAGAGGAAACCATGAACCGCATGGCCCCGGCCGGCATGGGCGGGCTGCTGTAAGCATGAACCAGCAGTCCGCACCGATCCAGCGCATCGCCCTGCAGCTCTCGCGCCTGCCCGGGATCGGGCAGAAGAGCGCGATGCGCCTGGCGTATCACATCGTTTCCCTGCCCGAGGAGCAGGTACACGACCTTGCCCTGGCGCTGTGGGAGGGGCGGAAGGCCATTCATTTCTGCGCGCGCTGCGGCAATTATACTGAGGACGAGCTCTGCAGCATCTGCGCCGATCCCGAACGCCGCGCCGATCAGTTATGCGTCGTGCGCGACCCCAAGGATGTCGCCGCGCTGGAGCGCATGCGCGATTACCGGGGCCTGTACCATGTGCTGGGCGGCACACTGTCCCCCATGAACGGCGTCGGTCCCGATCAGATCCGCATCCGTGAACTGCTGTCGCGGCTCTCCTCAGAGCCCATCCAGGAGGTCATCCTCGCGACGAATCCGGATATCGAGGGCGAGGCGACCGCCGCCTATATCGCCCGGCTGATCAAGCCGCTCGGCGTCCGGGTCACGCGCATCGCGCACGGCGTGCCCGTGGGCAGCGACCTGGAATACGCCGACGAGGTCACCCTCGCCAAGGCCCTGGAAGGCCGGCGAGAGGTATAGCATGCCCGGTATTTCCACATGGCCGGATTGGGCCCCGCTCGCCCTTGGCGGCGCGCTGGCGCTGCTTTCGGTGATCCTGATGATCCTCATTCGCCGGCGCTCGCAGCGGCTGCTGCGCCGGCTCGACCAGCACGAGCGGCTCATGATGGACGCCCTGACCGAAATCCGCCGCCAGACCGTCACGCGTGAAGAATACGCGGCGCAGTGGCAGGCCATCAGCCAGCAAATCGTGACCGAAGGCCATGAATTGAACCGCTCGCAGGAAGCGCGATTTGACACGATGGACGCCCGGCTGCTGCGGCAAAGCCAGGCGACCGCCCTGCACGAGGCCCAGGCTGCCCATGCCCTGGATGAGAAATTCAGTGCGCTGACCGCGCAGGTGACCGCACAGCAGGCGCAGCAGACCGGACAGCTGACCGACATGCGCGCCGTGCTCGACCGCAGCATGGGCGCGCTGCGGGAGGAAAACAGCCGGAAGCTGGACGAAATGCGCCAGGTGGTCGACGAAAAGCTCCACCGCACGCTGGAAAAGCGGCTGAACGAGAGCTTTCAGCTGGTATCCGCGCAGCTGGAGACCGTCGCCAAAGGCTTAGGCGAAATGCGCTCGCTGGCCAGCGGCGTGGGCGACCTGAAGAACGTGCTGACCAACGTCAAGACCCGCGGCATCTGGGGCGAGGTTCAGCTCGGCGCGCTGCTCAGGCAGTTCATGTCTCCCGGGCAATACGCCGAAAACGTCGAGGTATCGCCCGGCAGCGGGCAGCGCGTGGAATTCGCTGTGCGCCTGCCCGGTCATGGCGCGCAGCCGGTCTATCTCCCGATCGATTCCAAATTCCCTCTGGAACCGTACGAGCGCCTGACGGCGCTGAGCGGCTCCGGCGCGTCCCCCGCCCTGCGCGATGCGGAGAAAGCGCTGCGTGACGCGATGCTGACGGAGGCGAAGCGCATCAGCGCCAAATACGTCGTTCCGCCCCATACGACCGATTTCGCCGTCATGTTTTTACCGACGGAAGGACTTTACGCCGAGGCGCTCCGTACGCCCGGCCTCGCCCAGGAAATGCAGGACCGCTGGCACATCCTGCCCGCCGGGCCGTCCACGCTCGCGGCGCTGCTCAACAGTCTGCAGGTTGGCTTCCGCACGTTGGCGGTACAGCAGCGCTCTGTCGAGGTCTGGAAGATGGTCGCGACCCTGCGCACCGATTTCGGACGATTCCACGAGCTGCTCGCCGCGACACAGAACCGCCTGCGTCAGGCGGCGGAAAGCCTGGACAAGGCCGCCCAGCGCACGCGGGTGATCGAGACCCATCTGCGTCAGGCGCAGGAGGTCCCTTCCGATCCCGTTCACGAACTCCCGCCCGTCGGTCAGGTCGATTTCTTTTCCCTGCCCGCGGACACTCAGGAGGACCACCCCACAGAACCATTACAAGGAGGAAACACAGATGGATGATTTCAATGTGACCGACAGCCTGAAAAAGATTCTGATGGCCGGCTTCGGCGCCGTATCCACCGGCATGGAAAAGTCGCAGGAGGTGCTTGACAAGCTGGCCGAGCGGGGCGAAAGCGCTTATGAGCAGGCGAAGTCCGCCGGAAAGGAAGCCGCGGACAAGCTTCGGAAGGCCTATGAGGAGAGTGGCATCCAGGAGCTGTTTGACCATGGCATCAAATTCAAAAAGGAAGACCTTCTGACCATGGCCGATGCCCTGAGCGTGGAGGACATCCTCTGGCTGCAGACCGAGCTGGCCGCCCTGGCGGTCAAAAAAGCCTCTGCCCAGCAGCCCGCGCCCGCCGCCGGGGAAGATGCCGGCCAGTCCACCGCGCCAAATGAGGAGGATATCTGCGGATAAGGGAGGAATGCGCCCGTGGGGATGAGAGGAATACACACCTCGATCAACGATATCAGGAAAAAGGTCTTCGCTGAAGTCGCACGCCTGAGCTACGCCTACGACGGCGACCTCAGCGATATGGAAAACATTCCCTACCGGATCATTCCCGGAGAAGTATCCACCTACCGTGAAAGCGTATTTCTGGAGCGCGCGATCGTCAAGGAGCGGATGCGTCTGGCCATGGGGCTCCCGCTCCGCGATGTCACCGAGCACGCGCCGGTGTCCCAGGGCGCGCAGGAATGCGTCCACCCGGAAAAGTATTACCAGCCTCCTCTGATCAATATCATCAAATTTGCCTGCCATAAATGCCCGGACAACCAGGTCGTCATCACCGACCAGTGTCAGGGATGCCTCGCCCAGCCCTGCCGGCAGGTCTGTCCGCGGGACGCCATTTACTTTGAACACGGCCAGGCCCACATCGACCGGAATCACTGCATACGGTGCGGCAAATGCATGGGGGTATGCCAGTACGGCGTCATCCTGCGCATGGAACGTCCCTGCGCTGTCGCGTGCGGCATGAAGGCCATCCGCAGCGACGAGTACGGACGCGCGGACATCGATCAGGAAAAGTGCGTGAGCTGTGGCATGTGTCTGGCCAACTGTCCCTTCGGCGCGATTGCGGACAAGGCGCAGATTTTCCAGTGTATTCAGGCGATCCGCAGCGGGATACCCGTATATGCCGCGATCGCGCCGGCCATCGCCGGTCAGTTCGGCGCCGCGGGCACCCCGGAGCGGATGCGCGCTGCCTTCCGGCAGCTGGGCTTCGCGGACGTCGTCGAGGTCGCGATCGGCGCGGATCTGTGTACCCTGCAGGAGGCCCGTGACTTTCTCAGCGAGGTGCCGCAGCGCCTGCCGTTCATGGGCACCAGCTGCTGTCCTGCCTGGTCGGTCATGGCCAAAAGGGAGTTTCCCCAACAGGCCGACTGCATATCCATGGCGCTGACCCCGATGGTGCTGACCGGCCGCCTGATCAAGAAGGAAAACCCCGGCTGCAAGGTCGCCTTTATCGGGCCGTGCGCGGCCAAGAAGCTGGAGGCCAGCCGGAAATCCATCCGCAGTGACGTCGATTTTGTGCTCACCTTTGAAGAGGTCATGGGCATGTTTGAAGCCCGCAATGTAGATTTTACCACACTGCAGGAAATGCCGGTGCCTTCCTCCGCCAGCGCCGACGGGCGCGGGTTTTCCATCAGCGGCGGGGTGGCGCAGGCCGTCGTGAACTGCGCCAGGCAGCTCGCACCCGACCGGGAAGTCCCGGTAGAGCGCGCGGAGGGCCTGAACGACTGCCGCAAGATGCTGATGCGCGCGAAGGCGGGCAAGCTGAACGGCTATCTGCTGGAAGGCATGGCCTGCCCCGGCGGCTGCATCGGCGGCGCGGGCACCGTACAGCTGATTCCCAAGGCGGCTCAGGAGGTCGAAAAGGTCAAGAAGCTTTCAGAACGCGCACACGCGTACGAGAGCTCCTATCAAAGTATCCTGCCCGCGCTGGAAGAATGATTCCCATATGCAAAGCGGCTGCCGCAGATATCTTCACACTGCGGCAGCCGCTTTGTATGGACGGTTTCGTGATTATTCCACCGGGATAAAATCCAGATCGCTCAGGAAATCGACGCACATGCTGATCTGCGCCTCCGTCAGCTTCTGCTCCGCCTCCCGGCCGGGCGTCATAATGAATTCGATGGAATAGCCCTGATACACCGTCAGGATATCCACGAAATCCGTGTCGCTGCCGGTTTCGCGCGCCACGAGCAGCTTCGTGCCATAAGCGGTCTCTCGGTACGAAATATCGACCTCATTCATGTCTGTGTAGGACTGCTCGAGCGCAGCCAGCTCCTCCGGCCCCAGGTCGTTCATGCGTTCGACATCCGCATACCTTTCATCATAGGCGATGGACAGGTACAAGACCGGTCTGGCCGCGTCAGTCGGGGTAATCGACGCGATGATCTTCGCGTTCATCGTGTTGATGACCTGCAGGGAATAGCCTTCTGGCAGCCTGCACTGCAGGGTAAAACGGCCATCGACATTCAGGGTGCCCAGGTTTTCCTTGCCCCTGGCAAAGGTGAATGACTGGCTCGGCATCACGCTGACATAGCTTTTACTGATGAACCCGACCTTGCCAGACTCAGGGTCCCTCGCCTGATACCACAGACTGGTTTCACCGATCGCCACCAGCTGCTTGCCCATGCTGTAGGTAGTGATACGCGAAGCGTCCGAACCCGGACCGACGCGGAAATTGACCCAGCCGGAGGCCCGCGACGGGCGTACAGACAGCGTCAGCGGCTGCGCCAGAGGCTGCAGCGTGGAAAGCTCCCTGCTCAGCTCCTCCTGCGCCTTCTGCTGCTCTGACTGCTCAAGAGGCACATTCAAATCTCCCTCACCCGACGCCGGGATCGGCGCGCAGACGGCCAGCGCCAGCACTGCCAGCAGCCACATGGAAACGATGCGCTTTTTCATGATCATTGCCCCCCTTCTTCATTCACGCCCGTCGCGTTCTGCAGGACATTGGAATACAGCCAGCCCCTGCGCGGGGACACGTGCCTCATGTCAAACAGCTGGCCACAGGTCACAAAGCGGTAATCCTGCGCGATCAGTGCCGGGATCACCGTTTTGAGCGCCTCCACGGTCCGATCGTTTCCCGCGGAATCGTGCAGCAGGATGATTTCCCCGTCCCGTGCATTGGCCAGCGTCCGCGCGGCGCGTTCCGCCGCGTCCACCTCCGGCTCCCAGTCCAGGCAGCCGGAGCCGCAGATGAAGGTCAGCGGGACCGCCTGCATCAGCGCACGGCTGACCGCGATGTACGGCGGGCGAAAAAAACGCGGCGGCCGTCCTGTCAGGGAAATGATTTTCTCCGTGCAATGATCGACCTCGCGCCGGATCTCCTCCGCTGACATCTGGTCCATCGGCCGGTGGGTGGTCGAATGGTTCTCGATCTCACAGCCCATTCCGACCGCCCGCTTCACCACTTCGGCGCTGGCGTGAGAGATGTTCTGCGCGATCAGGAAAAACGAAGCGGGAATGCCATACTGCGCCAGCAGGTCCAGCACCTGCGGCGTGGTGGAGGTGTTCGGCCCGTCGTCAAACGTCAGCGCGATCAGCTTCATCGTTGCTTTCTCCCCTTTCAGTACGCGCGAACGACCGACTTCATCTGATCCCACTTATCTTCCATCTCCCTGACCAGCACCATTTGCGTACGGGCGCGGTCCAGGTTATGCTCCGGCCGCGAGATATGGAAATACGTATCCCCCATCAGGTAATCCGTCAGGAACCGCGCCCCGCACTCCAGCGTCATCAGCCGCGCGCCCTCGGGGAGCGTCTCCCGCTCCAGCGGCTGCAGGCTGTCACGGCAGACCGAAAGGAAGCCGTCCGTAAATGCCCGGAACATGTCCATGGAAAGACGCACCTTGCTCAGGTCGCGCTCGTCCTCGGCCGCCTCCGACGCGCCGAACCGGATGGCGTCGCCGAAATCATACGCCGCCAGTCCGGGCATGACGGTATCCAGGTCGATGATGCACAGCGGCTCCCGCGTCAATTCGTCCATCATGACGTTATTCAGCTTGGTATCATTGTGCGTCACACGGAGCGGCAGCCTGCCGGCTTCGAGCAGGCGGATCAGTTCGCCCGCAGATTCCTCGCGGGCGAGATAAAAATCGATTTCCGGCCGCGCCAGACGGACACGGTCCATCGGATCCCGGGCGATGGCATCGCGGAGCGCCAGATAGCGCCTGGGCGTGTGATGGAAAAACGGAATGACCTCCGTCAGCTGCTCCGCCGGGAAATCCGCCATCTGCCGCTGAAAGGTGCCGAAGGCGACGCCGCTCTGGCGGAAGTCCTCCGCACTTTCCGCCCGGTCCAGGCAGACGCTGCAGGTCACATACTCATACATGCGCCAGAGGCGGTTGCCCGCTTCCAGGATATACATGCGGCCATCCCGCACGGGCACCAGCCGCAGCGCCTTGCGCGGGTCGTCCACCTTTTTGCGCAGGTGCTCCGTAACCAGGATCACATTGCGCATCAATCCGTCGGCGTCCGGAAAGGTCTGCGTATTGACGAGCTGCAGGATATACAGGTGGGGGCGGTTCGTCACCACCAGGTAGGTCTGATTGATATGTCCCGAGCCGAACTCGACACACGCGATGGGCATACCGTCCAACTGAAAGCGTTCCACCATGTCCAGCATCACCGCTGCCTCCTGATTGTGTTATGATTGTGTATCCGGCTCGTCCCCACGGCGGTAGGGCACGATCGCCGATGGCGCGACCTCGCTGGCGGGGTCCGTATGGACGCGCTGATCGTCAAAAAAGATATGCGCGCCAAACTGCTCCAGGATTTCCCGTTTGCGCACGCCGCCCAGGAAAAACGCCTCGTCGACGCGCACGTGCCAGTACCGGAGGGTTTTGATGGCGCGCTCGTGCGCCGGCGCGCTGCGCGACGTGACCAGCGCGGTGCGGATCGGGGCCTGCTCGCGGTCAGGGAACATCGCCTGCAGGTTGGACAGCGTCATCAGGAAGTTCGCGAACGGACCCTTCGAGAGCGGATCGTTGGCATGCTCCCGCTCATGCGTCTGGAAGGCTTCGATGCCATCATGGCGAAAGATGCGCTCCGCCTCCGCGCCGAACAGTACGGCGTCGCCGTCAAACGCGATGCGGATCTGGCCGATCTCATGATCGGTGGCCGGAGGCTTGCTCCCCGTCAGCAGGACGCCGGCCGCAATGCCCGCATCGATGGCGTCCTGCACATCCGGCGGATAAGCGGACAAGAACAGGTCGGTCTGGAACGCCTTCAGATACGGCGATACCGGCGCGCCGCTGGTCAGCGCCGCGCGGCTGATATCCAGCCCATAGTGCGCGATGGAGCGAAAGATGCGCAGGCTGGTATCCGGGCTGTTGCGGGACATGATGATGACCTCCACCAGCCGGCGTTCCTTCGACAGGGCATTCAGCCGTAAAAACGCGCGGATCAGCGGGAACGCGACCCCGCGCTTCAGGATGACGTTTTCATTATCCATCTGGTACTGCACGTATTCGTTCAGCCCGCGCTCCTCAAAGATCCGGTTTTCCTCCTCCAGATCGAACAGCGCGCGGGACGATATGCCGATCACCAGCGGCTGCGTCAGGTCATAGGCCATAGGCGCTCCTTTCACTTGGCCAGCGTCAGAACAGCGACAGCTGGCTGGTTTCGCTCAGATGGTTGAGGCAGCCGTGACCGCGCAGCAGCTCGACCACGGCGGACGACACGTGCGCGCGCGCCTTCAGGTCCTCCACGGACACAAAGGGCGTCTTCCGCGCCTCCGCCAGTCCCAGGGCCGCGCTCTCCCCCAGCCCGCCCAGGGCGACGAAGGGCACGCGAATGCCTGTTTCTCCCTCCGGCAGGAAGCGTTTCGCGTCGCTCTTGTACAGGTCCGCCGGCAGGAAGCTGAAGCCCCTCGCCATCATTTCGCGGACCATTTCCATGGCGGTGATTTCCGTTTCTTCCTTGGCGGAGAGCTTCTTTTCCTGGCTGAGGCGCTTGAATTCGCGGATGCGCGCGTTCAGGTCGTCCATGCTCAGCAGCATGGTGCAGGCGTCGAAGCCGTCGCCGCGGATGGTAAAGAAGGCGCAGTAGTACGCCTGCGGGCGATACACCTTGTACCAGGCGACGCGCAGCGCCATCGTCACATAGGCGACCGCGTGGCCCTTGGGGAACATGTACTTGATTTTTTTGCAGCTGTCGATGAACCACGGCGGCACATTGTGCTCGACCATGGCGGACTCCATCTCCGGGGTCAGTCCGCGTCCCTTTCGCACGCTCTCCATGGTGGTAAAGGCCATTTTGCTCTCCACCCCATAGGCGATCAGCGCGTTCATGATATCGTCGCGGGTGCAGATGCACTCCTTCAGCGGGGCGACGCCGTTCATGATCAGGTCCCGCGCGTTGCCCAGCCACACGTCCGTGCCGTGGGAAAGGCCGGAAATGCGGATCAGCTCCTCCATCGTGGTCGGATGTGTTTCATCCAGCATGCCGCGGACGAAGGGCGTGCCAAATTCGGGTACACCCAGGGTGCCTGTCGTGCAGTCGATCGACTCCCGGGTCACGCCCAGCGCCGCCGGGCTGGAAAACAGGCTCATCACGTTTTTATCGTCCAGCGGGATCTGCTTGAAAGGCACGCCGGTCAACTCCTCCAGCAGGTGCATCATGGTCGGATCGTCGTGGCCGAGGCAGTCCAGCTTGACCAGCACGTCGTGCATGGAGTTGAAGTCGAAGTGCGTGGTAATGATCCCGCATTCCAGGTCGTCCGCCGGGTGCTGCACCGCGGTGAACTGGCAGATATCGTAATTCTTGGGCAGGACGACGATGCCGCCGGGATGCTGGCCCGTGGTGCGCTTGACGCCCACGCAGCCCGCCGCCAGGCGGTCCTTTTCCGCGTCGGAAACGGTTTTCCCGTGCTCCTCCAGGTATTTCAGCACATAACCGTAGGCCGTCTTTTCGGCGAGCGTGCCGATGGTGCCTGCGCGGAAGACCGAGCCTGTGCCGAACAGCTCCTCGATATACGCGTGAGCGCGCGGCTGATATTCGCCGGAAAAGTTCAGATCGATGTCCGGTACCTTGTCGCCCTTGAAGCCGAGGAATACCTCGAAGGGAATATCGAAGCCCTCCTTGCACAGCTTTGTACCGCAGACCGGGCAGTCCTTGTCGGGGAGGTCGACGCCCACCGTGTACCCCTTCGGGATGTCGAAATAGCCTTTGCGGCACTTCGGACACCGGTAGTGCGGCGGCAGGGCGTTGACCTCGGTGATGCCGGACATGCACGCCACGAAGGAGGAGCCGACACTGCCGCGGCTGCCGACCAGGTAGCCGTCGCGCAGGGATTTCTGCACCAGCTTGTTCGCGATGGAATACAGCGTGGCGTACCCATAGCCGATGATGGAGTGAAGCTCCTTTTCCAGGCGTTTGGTGATGATGTCGGGCAGCTCGTCACCATACATTTCGTGCGCGGTCTGCCAGCTCATGGTTTCGATATCGTGCGCGGCCTCCTCCCAGAACGGGGAGAAGGTCTCCTTTCCCTCCGGATGCGGGATGTGCCAGAAGGTTTTCTCGACACGGTCCGCGATCAGGTTGGTGTTGGTCACGACCACCTCGAACGCCTTGTCGCTGCCCAGATAGCTGAATTCCTCCAGCATCTCATCCGTCGTGTGGAAGTACAGCGGTGGCTGCTCCTCACAGTCCTTGAAGCCCTGCGCGTTCTGGATGATGGTGCGGAAGATGGCGTCCTCCGGATCGAGGAAATGCACGTCGCCGGTCGCGCAGACGGGAATACCGAGTTTTTCACCCAGCCAGACGACCTTGCGGTTCATATCGCGCAGCGCTTCCTCATCGTCCGCCAGTCCCTCGCGCAGCATGAACGCGTTGTTCCCGATCGGCTGAATTTCGAGATAGTCGTAAAAGCGCGCGATTTTTTTGAGCTTGTCGTCGTTTTCACCGGCGGCGATGGCCTGCATCAGCTCGCCTTCGATGCACGCCGAGCCGACGATCAGCCCTTCCCGGTACTTCTGCAGGATGGCGCGCGGCACGTGCGGGCGGCGCTTGAAGTAATTCAGGTGCGACTCCGTCACGATATGGTTGATGTTTTCCACGCCCTTCTGCGTCGCGGCCAGCAGCACGATATGCGTGGAGCTGCCCAGCGTGCAGGCATGGGAAAGGTCGTTCAGGTCGTCCAGGGTTTGGCAGCCGCGCTTGGCCGTCTCATCCAGCATCAGCGCGAGGCAGTGCGCGGTCGCCGTCGCGTCGTTCACGGCGCGGTGAGCGTCCTTGAGCGAAACGCCGAGCTTTTTGCACACCGCCCCCAGCTTGTGCGATTTCATGTCCGGGTACAGCTTGCGCGCAAAGCTGAGCGTATCCAGCACCGTGCCCTCAAATGTCTGGCCTACGCGCTTGAGCTCGTTCTGCAGGATGGAGACGTCAAACTTCGCGTTGTGCGCCGCCACGGGACAGTCCCCGATGAAGCCGAGGATCCTGGGCAGGATCTCGGCGGCCATCGGCTGGTCCATCACGTCCTGATCGGTGATGTGCGTGAGCTCCTTGATTTTCTGCGGCAGGGGGAAGCCCGGGTTGATGAACAAATCCAGGGAATCCACGATCTGTCCGTGCGCCAGCTTGACCGCGCCGAACTCGATCATGCGGTCCTTGCGCGTGTTGAGACCGGTCGTTTCAAAGTCCAGGACGACGATGGGCTCGTCCATCGCCTGCCCTTTCGCCCCCTCCACGATGGTCTCGTCGTCCGTCAGGTACGCTTCCACCCCGGGGATCAGCTTGATATTGTTTTTCTTGGCCGCGTTGTACGCCTCCGGATACGACTGCACGACGCCGTGGTCCGTGACGGCCATGGCGGTATGTCCCCATTTGGCGGCGCGCGCCATCAGGTCGGAGACGGACGAGATCGCGTCCATCGTACTCATATTGGTATGCAGGTGCAGCTCCACGCGCTTCTGTTCGGCCTTATCCTGGCGCTGCGGCAGCTCGGCCGGCGTGATGTCGTCCGCCATCAGCACGGCCTCTTTCAGGAAATTGTCAAACGTCATGTTGCCGCGGACCAGGACACCGGTCCCCGGCTTCAGCTTTTTGACAATGTCCTCGGCGGCCTTTTTCTCCTCCGCCGTGATCGGCGGCTCGTCCTCGTCCGGCGCGCCCCGGCGTGTCCTCGGGCGGTAATTCAGGAACATTTTGCACTTGACCGAGCTGGTGAAATCCGTCACGCCGAAGGTCGCGAGCAGCGTCCTGCCGCCGGACACCTCTCGCGTTTCCATGCTCAGCACCTTGCCGCGGATCACGACCCGGCCGCTTTCCTGATTCAGGCCGTCGATCGGCACCGGCGGCGCGGTGATCAGGCGGCCGCGGATGACCTGAGGCTCTTCCTTCACCGGCTGCACCGCCGCGCTCGCGGCAAACATCCGCTCCTCTTCGCGCACGCGCGCCTCCAGCTCCTCCTGCAGGCGGCGCTCGTTTTCGCCGCTGATTTCCACGACCACGGTCGGATGAAAACGGAAGATGTCCTGCACCGCCTGCCCCACGCGATCAGACACCTCGCGCTGCGCGAAAAAGGCGCGCGCGATGTCGTCGGGCACCTCCAGCCTGAGCTGGTCTCCCGCCATGCTCATATGCAGCCAGCTCCGCCAGCCCTGCGACTGCGGATACTCGCGGCACAGATAATCGAGCACCGGCTTTCCATAGGTCGTCGGATCCGCGCGGAATTCGTCCGCCAGCGCCGGCGACGCCACGCGCAGGGAGATGCGCATATGGCTGAACGTGTTCTCCAGGAGTGCCTTCAGGCGCATAAAATCCTCCTGTCCGAGCAGCTTCCCGGACAGGAAGGAGATCACCGCGTGGTTGGCGGTTTTATTGAAATAAACGCGCTCAATCGTCAGCTCCCCCCGTACCGAGGGCAGCTGGCGATTGATTTCCCGCAGAAGCTCAGCCTTTGTCATGCAGATATTTCCTGATCGCGCTTTCCGTTTCCCCGACGATATCGCCGCGGAGCGTGCGCACATATTCGCCCCTGATGTACAGCGCCGCACAGCCGTCGCCGCCGCAAAGCGCGATATCCTTGTCCCGGGCCTCGCCGGGACCGTTGACCACGCACCCCATGACCGCAACGCTCAGATCATCGGTCACGTCGCTGAGCCGCGCTTTCAGCGCCCGCGCGATGCCCTCCACGTCCACCCGCGTGCGTCCGCAGGTCGGACAGGAGGTCCAGCGAATGCCGGGGCGCAGCGACAGCGCGCGCAGGATGTCCAGCGCGGCCTGCGGTTCACGCACCGGATCACCGGTCAGCGAAACGCGGATCGTGTCACCGATGCCATCCAGCAGCAGCGCGCCGATGCCGATGGCAGACTTCAGCGTGCCGTCGCCCGGCAGGCCCGCTTCCGTCACGCCGACATGCAGCGGATAGTCGCACAGCCGGTCGATCATGCGGTACGCGTCCACCGTCAGGCGCACGTCGCTCGCCTTCAGAGAAAGCACGATCCGGTCATACCCGGCGCGTTCCAGCAGCCGCGCGTGGCCGAGCGCGCTCTCGCACATCGCCTGTGCCGTCACGCCGCCGTATCTGGCCAGGATGTCCTTTTCGATCGACCCGGTATTGACCCCGATGCGTACAGGGATCTGATGCTGCTTCAGACAGTCCGCGACCATGCGGACGTTGTCCTCCCCGCCGATATTGCCCGGATTGATGCGCAGCTTGGCGATGCCATTCTCGACCGCGCCGACCGCCAGCCGCGCGTCAAAATGGATGTCCGCGCATAAGGGGACCGGACTCAAATCCACCAGCGTACGCACCGCGGCGACACAGGCCTCGTTGTACACCGACACGCGCACCAGATCACAGCCGGCCTCCGCCAGCGCGCGGATCTGCGCCGCGGTCGATTCGATGTCCTCCGTCCGCGTGTTGGTCATAGACTGCACGGACACAGGCGCGCCGCCGCCGATCTGCAGGCCGCGCGCGAATACCGCTTTTTTCATCTCGTTCCCCCGAATATGCCCGCGATGTCCTGATATGTCAGCGTGATAAACAGCAGCAGCAGCGCGGCGAAGCCGACCAGCTTGATATACGCCTCAGCCTTCCGGGACAGCGGCTTGCGTCGGATGCCCTCGACGATCAGCAGGATGATCTGCGCCCCGTCCAGTCCGGGAATCGGCAGCAGGTTCACCAGTCCCAGGTTGACGGAAATGAATACCAGCAGCAGCCAGTAGGCCTCCGGCCCGTTGCTCTGTGTTTCCTGCGCCACATAGCGCACCACGCCGACCGGCCCGCTCATATCGGAAATACCGGCCTCACCTTTGAACAGCTTGCCCAGCGATTCGATGATCAGCGTTCCCTCCCGCACACACAGCTGCGCAGAGAGCGGAATAGCCTCGAAGAAAGTCGGATAGACTTTTTTGGCACTGAGCACTTCCGGCGTGATGCCGATGCCGATCAGCATCCGTCCTGTAGCGTCCATTTGCGGGGTGACCGAGAGCGTCAGAGTCTCCTCCCCGCGTTCCACTGTTACCTCCAGCGGTTCTCCGGTGCGGCCGAGCTCGTTGATCAGCGAGCGGAAACGGTAATCCCCGTCCGCGGTCTGTCCCGCCGCGTCCACGCCGTTGACGCTCTTCAGCACATCATTCACCTGAAATCCTGCCTGGTCCGCCGCGCTGCCCGGATTCACACTGTCGATATGCACGTAATCGCTGTAGGTCACCTCGGTGATGCCGCTCAGGGTGTACAGGCCGACGCCGACCACGAAGGCCAGGATAAAATTCATGCACGGCCCCATAAAGACCGTCACCAGGCGCTTCCACACAGGAAAACCGCGCATGGCGCGGGGATCCTCATCCGCCTTCTCATCG
Source organism: uncultured Clostridia bacterium (assembly GCA_946536315.1). GTDB lineage: Bacteria > Bacillota > Clostridia > Christensenellales > Aristaeellaceae > UBA4246. The sequence continues at coordinate 115,040 of CAMNEH010000001.1, read as the reverse complement.
GGGTCGTCCTCGCCGTAAAACGCGCAGTAGCCTCCCGCAGGGATCACCCGGACAGAGAATACCGTTTCATGCTTCCTGCTCTTCCACTGCGCCAGCTTTGGACCAAAGCCGATGGAAAACTCACGGACCGGGATCCCTGTGATCCTGGCCGCGATAAAGTGCCCCCACTCATGCACGGTCACCATGACACACAGCATCAGCAGGGCGAGAAGGATATAGACGATGCTCATGTAGTCCTCCGATGTAACAGTTCTTCAGCCGTGGCGCGCGCCAGGCGGTCCGCCTCCAGCACCTGATCCAGCGTATCCGCCGGGAGACTGCCCACGCGCTCGAGCGTTCCCGCCACCGTACGGTAGACATCGCCCATGCGGATACGGTCCTGCAAAAACGCCTGCGCGGCGACCTCGTTGGCCCCGTTCAGCACGGCGCAGGCCGCGCCACCGGCTTCCAGGGCCTGATAGGCCAGCCCAAGCGCCGGAAAACGGTCCGGGTCCGGCGCCTCAAAGGTGAGCGACGCCAGCGAGGGAAAATCCGGCGCGGGCACGCCGCTCTCAACCCTCTCAGGATAAGTCATCGCGTAAAGGATGGGAACGCGCATGTCCGGCACGCCCAGCTGGGCGAGCACGGCGCCGTCTTGAAAGACGATCATGGAATGTACCACGCTCTGCGGATGCACCAGCACCTGTATCTGCTGCGGCGTCACTCCGAAGAGCCATTTGGCCTCGATGATTTCCAGCGCTTTGTTGAACATGGACGCGGAATCGACGGTGATTTTGCTGCCCATGCTCCAGGTCGGGTGCCTGAGCGCCTGCGCGCTGGTCGCCTGCGCGATCGCGGCTTTGTCCCAGGACCGGAAAGGGCCGCCGGAAGCGGTCAGCAGGATGGTCTTCAGGCGGTTCGGTCCGGCGGCCTGCAGGCACTGCCAGATCGCGCTGTGCTCGCTGTCCACTGGCAGCAATGTGGGCGCAGGGCCGTCCACCGCGCACTCGCGCATAACCAGCGCGCCGCCGGCCACCAGCGTCTCCTTGTTGGCGAGAAGGATGCGCTTGCCGGCCTTCCGTCCCGCCAGCGTCGCGCGCAGGCCGGCAATGCCGACCACCGCCACCATCAGGTCGTCCGCGTCGCAATCCGCGGCCAGGTCTGCCAGCCGGTCCGGCGCGTAAAACGTGCAGAAGCGCAGGTCCTCCGGAATTTCACCCACCGGCGCGCCGGTCAGGCAGGCGAGCGAAGGACGAAAGCGCCGCACCTGCTCAAACAGCAGGTCGCGGCTGCGATGCGCGGTCAGCGCGGTGACACGGAAGCGCTCCGGATGCCGGGCGCATTCGTCCAGCGTCTGCCGCCCGATGGAGCCCGTCGAGCCAAGAATCGCAATTTTTCTCACAATGAATGTTCCTTTGTTCATATCATCAGGGCGTCCGCCCCGGATGCGCATCGACGCGCGCCGCGCTACGCGGCGGCGAGACTGGCGCTGTAAATCAGGGAATACAGATACACGACCAGCGTCGCGAAAAACACGCTGTCCAGCCGGTCCATCATTCCGCCGTGGCCCGGGAAAATATGCGCGAAGTCCTTGATGCCGCAGTGCCGCTTTTCCAGCGAGGCGAACAGGTCGCCCAGCTGGCCCATGACGCCGCCCAGCACGCCGATGACCACCGAATGCCACAGCGGCGGCATGTCGCCGAACATCGCGTACACCGCGTGCAGCGCCATCGCGAACAGGATGCTGCCGCCCAGGCCGCCCAGCGCGCCTTCCACCGTCTTATTGGGACTGACGCGCACGCACAGCTTGCGCCTGCCCCAGCGCCGTCCGACAAACAGCGCCAGCGTATCGCCCATGAGCGGCACGCCGAAGGAAAGCAGGATAAAATAGGTCTGCATCATGCGCTGGGGATACTGCTGAAAGCTGAGCATGCACATGCCCGGCAGCAGCACGGAAAACATGGGCAGGCAGGAGAACATCAGATCCTCCAGAGAAGGCTCCTGCCTGAACAGGATATTGGCGCAGGTCAGCACGCAGGCGCAGCCCATCAGCAGCAGCACGATGTAGCTTTGCTTATAGATGACAAACGCGGGAATGCTGATGGCCACGCACAGCCACACGGGCCATTCGACCGGCCGGTTGCCCGCGTTCCGCATGGCGCGGTACACCTCAAAGATGCACATGCACATGGACACGATGAACAGTACGGAAAAGACCCAGCCGCCCATGTACACTGCAAACCCGAGCAGCGCCAGCAGGCCAACGCCCGTCAGGATCCGCGTCATCATGTCTTCCGTCCTCCGTAGCGCCGATCACGGTGCTCATATTCGCGCAGCGCGGCGTGATAATCGTCCAGGGTAAAATCCGGCCACAGCGTCGCCGGAAACACAAACTCGGCATAAGCGCATTGCCACAGCAGGAACCCGCTCAGCCGCTCCTCTCCGCTGGTGCGGATCAGCAGGTCCACATCCGGCAATCCCGCCGTGTACAGCTCCGCGCTGAATACATCCTCATTGATCTGCTCCGGCGTCAGCTCACCGTCGCGTACCCTGCGCGCGATGCTGGCCGCCGCGCGAAGGATTTCCTGCCGTCCGCCATAATTGAGCGCGATGCACAGGTTCAGCCCCGTGTTGTTCTTCGTCCGTTCCTCCGCCTCGATGACCGCGCGGCACTGTGCGTCGGGCAGGCCCTGCTTATCGCCCAGGATGCGGATGCGCACGTTTTTCCTGTCAAGCTCATCGATTTCCGATGAGAAATACCTGAGCAGCAGCGCCATCAGCGCGTTGACTTCCGCCGCGCTCCTGCGCCAGTTCTCAGTAGAGAACGCATACAGGGACAGCGTGTGTATGCCTAAATCACTGCTTTCCCGAATGATGGCGCGCAAAGACTCGACCCCGGCCTGGTGGCCCATGGCGATCTGCAGGCTGTGCTTCTGCGCCCACCGGCCGTTGCCGTCCATAATGATGGCCACATGCCTCGGCAATCGCTCAAACGTCATGCTCTTCCTCCCGCGGCGGTACGGTCACTGACAGAACAGGGAAGCTGGCATAAGTCAGCTCCCCCTGGTCATACCGCAGCGCATAGTCCCGTTGCCCACGGCTGCCGTCCGACGGATGCGCAAACGGGGCTTCGGTCCTGGTAAGAATATAGTGTTCGCCTGCCGCCCGGAGGAGCGCTTCCGCCTCCTCCAGGGGCAATCCGGTCACGTCCGGCTGCATCAGACCTCCATGATCTCCTTTTCCTTATCGGCGGCGATCTTGTCGATCTCCTTGATATAGTTATCGGTCACCTTCTGCAGGTCCTTTTCGGCCTTGGACTGATCATCTTCGGTGATCTCGCTGTCCTTCTTCAGCTTTTTGATGCTTTCCATCGCGTCGCGGCGGGAGGCCCGCACCGCGACCTTGGCCTCCTCAGCCCCCTTGCGGACCACCTTGGTCAGATCACGGCGGCGCTCCTCATTCAGCTCCGGCACCACCAGGCGGATGATTTTCCCGTCATTGGAGGGATTCAGGCCGAGGTCGCTCTTCTGGATCGCCTTCTCGACCAGGGAGATGGCCTTGGGGTCCCAGAGTGAAATGGTCAGCAGCCGGGGTTCGGGCGCCATGATGTTGCCCATCTGCTTGAGCGGCGTCTGCGTGCCGTAATAGTCCACCATGATGCGGTCCAGTATCTGCGGATTGGCCCGGCCAGCGCGCAGCGACTGCATATCGCGGCGGAAGAATTCCTGCGTCTTGGTCATTTTTTCCTTGGCCTGATCCATTACGCTGTCAATCGTCATGTCTGTACCCTCCTGTCATTGGTTGGTTGCGTTCTGTTGGCTGATGCCGCGTTTCTCCGCGGGGGTGCGCCACCAGACGTAGGATGTGGCGGTGCTCATGTCCAGCAGGGACAGGTGATACCCCTGCAGATCAAAATAATAGAAATTCTTGGGCCGCTTCACACGCTCCGTGTCCGGAATCATGTGCGGCGCGTCCTCCGTGCGCGGGCCGACGATGGTCACACAGACCCCGCCGCGGTTGGGCAGGGCCTTCAGCCCCTGTTCGGCGATATAGCCGGCCATGCGCTCGATATAATCCGGATTCCACACACAGTTGATAAACAGCGGATAATCCAGGTAATCCGCCATTTCCCCGGCTTCCTCCGCGCTGAAGCCGTACTGGCGCAGCGTCCCGATGAACATCATCACATGCCGCCCGCCATGATTGGCCGTCAGCAGATCGCCGGGCTCCAGCAGCGAGGAGACCCTGGCATAGGTCTCGCGCTCCGTTTCCTTGTCAGGATACTTCTTCGGCTTTTTCACCCGTTTGTCCGGCGCGACCATGATGGAATCGCTGTTCCACGAAAGGGAAAACGGCGCGGTCAGCTCCATCAGCTCGGTGAGCACATAATCCTTGTAGGCGCCGGTGCGTTTCAGGATCATTTCCGACAGGCTGGGCACCAGCTCGTCGCCCAGCTGTGTCTGAATATACCGCACATATCCCACGCAGTCGAAGCCGTACACATACTTCTGGCCCTTGATGCCGTACCGGGTCGTCTCCTGTACGGTGCCGACCGTCAGCAGGCGGTCATAGTTCTGTCCGCCGAAAAAATAGGGCATGCCCGTCGGCAGCATGGGTGTGATCTGCGCGTCCGTCAGCGCGTTGTAGCGCGTCAGGATCGGGTTGCCTTCCTCCAGCGCGCTCAGCGCGATGTCCAGATACGGATTTCTCCCGATCGTGCCCGCGGAAGGATCGGTCTCCGCCGGGGAGGCAGACTCTGCCTGGGGGGCGGGTTCCGCCGGATCGGCAGGCTCTGCCTGGGCGGTCACGCACAGGCAGAGCAGCAGCGCCAGCAGGCAGGAAACGCGTTTCCATGAAAAAATCATTGCCGCCATGATGTTCCCTTTATACTTTCCATCAGTCGCCGAAGCTGATACCGATGTTGCGCGCCAGGTCCACCATCTGGTGGTCGGTGGGCACGGGCTTGGCGACGCCCGCGATATCAGAAAGCTTGTTGTGCGTCACCTCATTGCCGACCAGGGCCACAGACACGCCGTACTTTCCTTTTTTGATCAGGTCCGCCGCGTGGACGCCGAACTGCGTGGACAGGACACGGTCGTACGCGCAGGGGCTACCGCCGCGCTGGATATGGCCGGGCACCACCGCGCGCGCTTCCACGCCGACCAGCTCGGTCAGCTGCCGCGCAATGCGGTCGGCGATGCCGTGGAAGCCCTGTTCTTTGCGCTTGGCGTCGCGCTCCTTGCGTTTCAGTTTGCTTTCCTTTTCGTCCATCGCACCTTCGGCGACAGCGATGATGGAAAACGCCTTGTTGTTCTTCGCGCGCGTTTCCACCATTTTCGCGACCTTGTCCAGGTCATACGGGATTTCGGGCAGCAGGATCGCGTCCGCGCCGCCGGCCATACCCGCGTACAGGGTCAGCCAGCCGGCCTTGTTACCCATGATTTCCACGACCATGCAGCGTCCGTGGCTCGCCGCGGTGGTGTGCAGGCGGTCGATGACATCCGTCGCGATTTCCACCGCGGTATGAAAGCCGAAGGTGAAATCGGTACCGTAAATATCGTTGTCGATGGTCTTGGGCAGGCCGATCACGTTCAGGCCTTCCTCGCTGAGCAGATTGGCCGTCTTGTGCGTGCCGTTGCCGCCCAGTGTCACCAGGCAGTCCAGCTTCAGGTTTTCGTAGGTTTTCTTCATCGCGGCCACTTTGTCCACATTGTCATCCCCGATGACCCGCATTTCGCGGAACGGCCGGCGGCTGGTGCCCAGGATGGTGCCGCCCAGCGTCAGGATGCCGGAAAAATCCGGTTTGGACATCAGGCGGTATTCGCCCTCGATGAGGCCGCGGTATCCGTCCATGATGCCGATGATTTCAGCGTCAAACGTTTCATAGGCCGCGCGGGCCACGCCGCGGATGGCCGCGTTCAGCCCGGGGCAGTCTCCGCCGCTGGTCAGGATGCCGATTCTGCGTTTCATGCGAATTTCCTCCTTACTTCCTCTTTCCGGTGGAGCTGAGCCCGAATACGCCCAGCAGGTTGCGCGACAGGGTACGCCCGGTCTCGCGGCCGGCGCTGGTCGTCACGGATTTCGTAAAGGAATCGAGCAGCTGCTTCGCATAGGATTTCTGCGCCTTGCCGCCGGAGGTCTGTGTGCCCGACGTCATGGCGCTGACGGCGTTGGCGACCGTCTCCTTCGCCTGCTGCAGGATGGACGGCTTCTGCTGCGCCTGCGGCTGTGCCTGCTGCTGCGCCTGCTGTGGGACGTACTGGCCAGTGGCAGGATCCCATACCAGCACCGGCGGCTGACCATCGGCCACGGCCGGCGGCTGCGGCGCCTGCTGCATCTGAGGCTGTGCGGCGACGGGCGCCTGCATGGAGGCGATTTCGCGCACCTCATACGCCCCGGTCTGCGGGTTATAGACGCTGAAGGTCATCGGCTGATACTGCGGCTCGGCCGGCGCGGCCTCCGGCGCGTACACCGGCTCCGCCGCGGACGGCTGAATCGGCTGTACGACCTGCGTTTCCTGCACGCCGTGGCCCATATACCGGGCGGCGAGCACCTCATACGCGCTCTCGCGGTCGAACGCCTCGCCGTACTTTTCCTCATAGACGCTCGTGGAGACGAAGGTCTCCCGCAGCGAATCCGAAATCGCGCCGATATAGCTCTGCGGCGGCAGGATGGTCGCGCGCTGGACGATCGACGGCGTGCCGTCCTCCATCAGGAAAGAGAGCAGCGCCTCGCCGGTCCTGAGCTCGGTCAGCGCCGTTTCGGTATCAAAGGCGGGGTTCTGGCGGAAGGTCTGCGCGGCGGCGCGGACGGTCTTCTGCTCCGCGGGCGTAAAGGCGCGCAGCGCGTGCTGCACACGGGCCGAGAGCTGGCTGAGCACCGTCGTCGGCAGATCCATCGGGTTCTGCGTGACGAAGAACACACCGACGCCCTTGGAGCGGATCAGGCGTACGGTCTGCTCAATGCGCTCCATGAGCGCCTTGGGGCAGTCGTTGAACAGCAGGTGCGCCTCATCAAAGAAGAACACCATGCGGGGCAGCTCCTTGTCGCCGGTTTCCGGCAGCAGCTCATACAGCTCGCCGAGCAGCCAGAGCAGGAACGTGGAATAGAGGGTCGGTTTGCTGAACAGCCGCTCCGCCGCCAGGATATTGACCGTGCCCGCGCCGTTTTCGTCACGGGTCAGCCAGTCGGCCAGGTCCAAAGCCGGCTCACCGAAAAAGAAATTGCCGCCCTGGTCCTCCAGGATCGCGATGGCGCGCTGGATCGCGCCGACGGAGGCCTTCGTGATATTGCCGTAATTGAGGACGTACTTCTGCGCGTTGTCCCCCACATAGGCCAGCATCGCCTTCAGATCCTTCAGGTCAATCAGCAGCATGCCCTCGTCGTCCGCGATGCGGAATACCAGGTGCAGCACGCCGGACTGCGTATCATTCAGGCCGAGCATGCGTGAAAGCAGCAGCGGACCCATTTCGCTGACGGTCGTACGGACAGGCACGCCGCGCTCGCCGAACACATCCCAGAACGCGACCGGCGTCTGCGTGAAGGAGAAATTGGTCACTCCGCACGCCGCCAGGCGGTCGTCGATCTTCTCGCTGCGTTCGCCCGGCTTGGCCATGCCCGCCAGGTCCCCCTTGACGTCGGCCATGAACACCGGCACGCCCAATTGGGAAAAGCCCTCGGCCAGCACCTGGAGCGTGACGGTTTTCCCTGTGCCGGTCGCACCGGCGATCAGCCCGTGGCGGTTGGCCATGCGCGGCAGCAGGCAAACCGCGCCGTTTTCGCTGGTGCCAACCCAAATCTTTTGATCGTACAGCATATCTCATCCTCCTTGAATGAAGTGAATTCAGTTCAGATTCGTTATCGCGGCCGCCGGGACAGGGGATCGCCGCATATCCGTTTTATTATAGATGAAATTTGCCAAAATTACAAGGAATTTCTCAAATCCCGCGCCGGATGGCGGCCACCGCCTGGGCGGAGATGCCTTCGCCCCTGCCCTCGTAGCCCATGCCCTCCGTGGTCGTCGCCTTGACGCTCACGGCGTCCGGGGACATCCGCAGCGCCCGCGCGATGTTCTGGCGCATCGCGTCCCGATACGGCGCGAGCTTCGGGCGCTGGGCGACGATGGTCACATCCACATTGACCGGTGCGAAGCCCGCGTCCGCCAGGAGGTCCCGCGTCCGTTCCGTCAGCAGCAGTGAAGACACACCGCGGTACCGCTCGTCCGTATCGGGAAAGTGCTGCCCGATATCGCCCAGCGCCGCTGCGCCGAGCAGCGCGTCGCAGAGCGCGTGCAGCGCGACGTCCGCGTCGGAATGCCCGTCCAGCCCGAGCTCGTACGGGATGTCCACCCCGCAGAGCACCAGCCTGCGTCCGGGAACCAGCCTGTGCGCGTCAACACCCAGCCCCACGCGCGGCATGCCTGCCGCCAATGCTTCGGCCATTTCCAGATCCTCCTGCCGCGTCAGTTTGATGTTTTCCGGCGAACCGAGCACCAGCCGCACCGGCTCCCCGAGCGCCTCCACCAGCCCCGCGTCATCTGTCCTCTCGTCCCGCGCAGACGCATGCGCGCGCTCCAGCAGGTCCCGACGGAAGCCCTGCGGCGTCTGGATCCGCCACAGCGCTGAACGGTCCAGCGTTTCGGCGACCACACCATCCGGCCCGGCGCGCTTGACCGTGTCCGTGACCCGGATGGCTGCGACGCCCGTGCCGTATTCACGGACGCTCGCCAGCACCCTTTCCACCGTGGCGGCATCCACCAGCGGCCGCGCGCCGTCGTGGATCAGTACTTCCCCGCAGTCCTCGGGCAAGCACTGAAGTCCCTGAAACACCGACTGCTGGCGGGTCGCACCGCCAGCAGTTACTCGGTCGACCGGCACGCCAAACGCCGAGAACGCGGCCTCAAATGTTTCTTCCTCACCGGCGCGCGTCACGGCGATCAGCCCGTCCACAGATTTTAGGAGCGTGCGCGCCGCGCGCACGCAGGATGGCACACCGCCGACGCGCAGCAGGGTTTTGTTGCCGTCCACGCCCATGCGCGTGCCGCTGCCGCCGCACACCAGAATCGCAAATACGCTCATGGCTCCTCCTCCAGCAACGGCGCGAGCACCGATTCGAATGTCCGTCCGCCTTCCGACCGCCAGCGGCGCACCAGCCGCGCCGCGATATCCGAGGACGGCAGGCACACCGAAAGCGTCATCACCGGCCGCCCGCGCTCCATCATCCGCAGGCTGACCTCATAATCGCCGCGGGGCGTCTGCGCCATGTCCGCCTGATAATCGCGCTCGGCGCGCAGCGTGGCCCGCCAGGCTTCGGTGCGTTGGTCGATCGCGTCCCTGTCGCTGATCGGGATCCTTGCGCCGTACAGCGACAGCATCTCCGTACCGCCCGCCTTCAGCGCATAGCGCCTGAAGGCGCCCTCGGGCATTTCTCCGATCGCGTCCTCCTGCACCAGTCGCTTCAGCGCGGGCATCATTTCCATATAATTCATCAGCCGGGCTTCCGTCAGAAAATCCAGCAGGTTCGCGTCCGTCGCCGATTCCAGCCTGCTGAGCAGGTATAGGATCACCAGCTGCGCCTCCGCGAGCGGGCGCGGCCGGTTCGGTAAAAAGCCCTCCTGTATTTCCGCCACGATTGCCTCACTTCCCTCCCCATGCGCTTCAGAACAAGGTATTCGATGGCATTTGACATTTTCCTGCCTCCTGCCCATCAACCGCTTGTGAGATTCCCGCTTTTATGGTATCATATGCCGGAAGTAAGGGAGCGCGGCGGATGGGTCCGCCGCCTTCCCGGAAGGCAGGACCGCATTGATGAACTCACAGACCTTTTCCGCCCACATCGGCGGCCGTGATTATACGCTGAGCGCGCAAGGCGACGTGGAGCGCCTCAGGAGGATCGCGGATTATCTGGACCGGAAGATGAGCGAGGCCAGCATGCATACCCAGATGAGCGGCGAGATTGCCGCGGTCATCGCCGGGCTTTCCGTCACGGAGGAACTGTTCAACGCCAAGGACGAGGCGCAGCGCCTGCGGAATCAGCTGTACGAAATGGCGCGCAGCACATCGGAGAAGGGCGCTTCCCGTGACGCCTGAGCTGCTCGCGCCCGCCGGAAGCATGGACGCGCTGCGCGCGGCCATCAGCGCCGGCGCTGACGCCGTCTATCTCGGCGCGGCGCTGTTCGGCGCCCGCGCCACGGTCGGATTTGACGAAGAAAGCCTGCACAGCGCGCTGCGGTTGGCGCACCTGTATCACCGCAAGGTCTATGTGACCGTCAATACGCTGGTCAAGGCGGACGAGTGGGAAGCGCTCAGGCGGGCGCTTGGGCGGCTGCGCGATCTCGGCGCGGACGCGATCCTCATTCAGGACGCCGGCGTGCTCCGCCTGTGCCGGGAGGAATTCCCGGAAATCGCGCTGCACGCGAGCACACAGATGTCCCTGCACGCGCCGTCCGGCATCCGCTGGGCGATGGCTCAGGGCATCCGCCGCGTCGTGATGCACCGGGAAGCCACGCTGGAGGACATCCGCGCCGCCGTACAGACCGGGGCGGAGATCGAAGTGTTCGCGCACGGCGCGCTGTGCGTGAGCATGAGCGGTCAATGCGCGCTGTCCGCCAGCCTCGGCGAGCGCAGCGGCAACCGCGGCCGGTGCGCGCAGCCCTGCCGCCTGCCCTACTCCTACCGCGGACAGACGCAGGCCTGGCTTTCGCCGGCGGACCTGTGCACGCTCGCGCAGCTGTCCGCACTGGCGGACGCCGGCGTCGCCTCCCTGAAAATCGAGGGCCGGCTGAAGCGACCGGAGTATGTCTATATCGTGACCGACGCTTACCGGCGCATGCTCGACCATGCCATACCGCCGAAGGACGTTCCCGGGGCGATGGAAGCGCTGACCCAGGTGTTCTGCCGCGGCCGTTTTACCTCTGGCTACGCCTTCGGTCAGGAGGACGCAGGCGTCCTCAATCCCGCGCATACCGCGCATGAGGGCATACCGGTCGGCACGGTTTCGCGCGTCACGCGCAGCAAAAATGCCCTGCTCGCGCACTGCGCGATGACCGCCGGGCTCCACGACCAGGACGGCCTGAAGGTCGGGCCGGACCAGTGCATCTATACAGGGCCGGACGTCGACGCGGGCAGCGAAGCGGTCCTGCGGCTGCACCGCGATGTGGCTGCGGGCACACCCGTGCGGCGTACGGAATCCGCGCGGCAGCTGGAGGCCGCCCGCGCGATGTATGACGACAGCGCCATGCGCAGGCTCTGTTATCCGACGGATATCGCGTTTTCGGCGCGGACGGGGACGCCCTGTGTCCTCCGCCTGCGTGCCGACGGTGCCGAGGTCACATTGAACGGCCCCTCCCCCGCCCCCGCGCAAAGCGCGCCGCTGACGGAGGATGGCGTCCGGCGCGCGTTTGAAAAGACGGGCGGCACGCCGTTCACCTTGCGCTCGCTGGACGCTGCCATCGAGGGCCGGCCCTTCCTGAGCAGCGCCGAGCTGAACCGCCTGCGCCGCGACGGGCTGGCCCTGCTCGAGGACGCGCTGATCGCGCGGCAGCGCCCTGTCCCGGCCGCGCCCCAGGCCGCGCATCAGGCGCAGCCGGTCCCCGGCGCATGCCCGCGCGGCCGGCTGTTCGTACGCACGGAGCGCGTCGAGGACCTTGCGCCGATGCTGCGCGCCGGCGCGGATCAGATGCTGCTCTCCCTGCCGGACGTGACCGAAGCCGGTCTTGAAGCCATTTCCCTTCCGGAAGGGCTGCCCCTGGAGCGGGTCAGCCTGCTGCTGCCGCCCTTCCTGCAGGATGCCGCGCTGACGCGCCTGGCCGCGTGGGCATCCGGCCACGGCCTGGCGCTCGCCGCCGATCATATCGGCCAGCTCGGACTGTCTTCCTCCTTCACTTTCTCGGGCGAGGGCATTCCCGTGTTCAATCCGGACACGGAGCGGCTGCTCGCGCTGAACGGCGTACGGGCGAGCCTGCTCAGCCCGGAACTGTCCCTGGACGAGATTCTGCGCCTGCCCGCGCCGGTCACAGAGCGGGTGCTGACGGTCTACGGCCGCCGGCGCCTGATGCTGCTGCGCCATTGTCCGGAGCGCGTATACCGCGGTCTGACGTCCGGTCACGCGCAGTGCCGCCTGTGCGCTGCCGGAGACGGCGCCGCCAACCACGCGCTCACCGACCGGAAAGGCGAACAGCTGCCGCTGATCCCCTACCGGACGGATGACGGCTGCGTGGTGCGGCTCTACGCGTCCGCCCCGACCTCGCTCCTGGACCGGATGGACCGGCTGCGGACCGCGCCCCTGTCCTGGCTGATCAGCCTGACGGACGAAGCGCCCGGGGACCGGCTGCGCATCATGCAGGCTTTCCTGTCCGGCGGCCCCCTGAAGCTGAAAACGATCCACGGCAATTATGACGCCGGCGTATTATGAGGTGATAGCATGATCAACGAGCGTGCCCTTCGGGTGCTTGAATTCAACAAAATTCTGGAGCTGCTGGAGGCCTTCGCGCTGACGGACGGTGGCAAGGACGTATGCCGGCAGCTGAAGCCGGACAGTGATCTGAAAGCCGTCGCGCATTCGCAGGCCGAGACGGAAGAAGCCGTCGTGCTGCTCAGCCGCCTGGGCGGCAACCCGCTGACCGCTTTCAGCGACGTGAACGACGCGCTGAGCCTGGCCGAAAAAGGCGCGGTGCTTTCTCCCGGCCGTCTGCTGCAGGTGGCCGAGGCGCTCCGCGCCGCGCGGAACGCGCGCGCGCAGCTGGTCACCGACCGGGAGGAGACGCCCCTGATCACGGCCGAAGCCTCGCAGCTGCGCCCCAACCAGGCCCTCGAGCGGGATATTACCGACGCCATTCTCAGCGAGGAAGAGATCGCCGATCACGCGAGCGCGCAGCTGCTGGACATCCGCCGGCACATTTCCCGCGCCAATGACCGGATCCGCGAAAAGCTCAACGCGCTGGCCCACGGCAGCGCTTACGCCAAATATCTGCAGGAGAGCATCGTGACCGTGCGCAACGGCCGCTATGTACTGCCGGTCCGCGCCGAGTTCCGCGCGAACGTCCCCGGCATCGTGCAGGACCAGTCCTCCACCGGGGCCACCGTATTCATCGAGCCCCTGGCCGTGGTGGAGCTCAGCAATGACATCCGCGAATGGCAGGCGAAGGAAAAGCAGGAAATCGAGCGCATCCTGGCGGCGCTCTCCGCCGAGGTCGGCCAGGACGCGGACGCGATCTCCCGCAACATCGCCATTCTCACGCATCTGGACTTCTGCTTTGCCAAGGGCATGCTTTCCCGGCAGATGCGCGCGATCTCTCCCAAGCTCAACGACCGCGGCTACCTGAACTTCGTGCGCGTGCGGCATCCCCTGATCGATCCCGACCGGGTCGTGCCGCTCAGTCTGTCGCTGGGCGACAGCTATACCAGCCTGATCATCACCGGCCCCAATACCGGCGGCAAGACCGTCACCCTGAAAAGCGTCGGCCTGATCAGCCTGATGGCCCAGGCCGGCCTGCAGGTGCCGGGCGAGCTCGGCACAGAGGTGGCCGTTTTTCACAATATTTTCGCCGATATCGGCGATGAGCAGTCCATCGAGCAGTCGCTTTCCACCTTCTCATCGCATATGACCAACATCGTGTCCATCATGAACGAAGTGGACGACCGCGACCTGACGCTGTTCGACGAGCTCGGCGCGGGCACGGACCCGACGGAGGGCGCAGCGCTGGCCCAGGCCATCCTGCAGGCGCTGCTGTCCCGCGGCGTGCGCACGGTGGCGACCACGCACTACAGCGAGCTCAAGGCGTTCGCCATGACGACCCCGCACGCGGAAAACGCGAGCATGGAATTCGACGTCGCCAGCCTGCGCCCGACCTACCGGCTGAGCATCGGCGTGCCCGGCAAGTCCAACGCGTTTGAGATTTCCAGGCGGCTCGGACTGAGCGAAGCCCTGATCGACAGCGCCAAGGACCTGCTGAGTCATGAAAGCGTCCGCTTTGAGGACGTCATCGCCAGCGCCGAATACCACCAGCAGGTCGCCGAGCGCGAGCGGCAGCTGGCGGAAGACGCGCGCAAGGAAACCGTGCGCCTGCGCGACGAAGCGGAACGCCTCTATCAGGAAACGGAGGAGAAGCGCCGCAATGCCAACACCAGGGCCAAGGAGGAGGCCCGCCGCATCGTGGAAAACGCGCGCCGCGAGGCGCAGGAGGTATTGAGCGAGCTCAAACGCCTGAAGGCGGAGAATAAAGCCCAGGCGCAGCAGCTGAATACGCGGCTGGAAAAAACGCTGGACAGCCTGTCCGAAGGGCTCCAGACCGCCAGCGCGCCGCTCGTGCGCAAAAACCAGCGCCCGCTGATCAAAGGCGACATCGTGCAGATCCTGTCGCTGAACAGCAAGGGCACCGTGCTCAAGGAAGCGGACGAAAAAGGCGAAGTGCTCGTGCAGGCGGGCATCATCAAGTGCAAGCTGCCCGTGGAGCAGCTGGTGCTTGAGGACGCTCCCGCGCCGGCGAAGAAGACGCAGGTCCAGGCCCATCACGACAGCAAATACAGCGTCGTCCCGCTGCAGGTGGACGTGCGCGGCATGGCGCTTGACGAAGCGCTGGAGGCAGTGGACCGCTACCTGGACCAGGTGGTCATGGCCGGCTACCACGAAGTAACGATCGTGCACGGCAAAGGGACCGGCGTGCTGCGCGCCGGCATTCACCAGCACCTGAAAAAGCATCACGTGGTGAAGAGCTACCGCCTCGGCCAGTACGGCGAAGGCGAAGACGGCGTGACGCTGGTGACACTCAAATAACGGGAGGCGCGTATGGCTGACAGACAAACCATTATGATCGTCGACGACGATCCGAATATCGCCCGTCTCATCCGCCTGCTGCTGGAAAAAGAGGGCTACGCGGTCACGGTCTGCGGGCGCGGGGACGAAGCGCTCGCCGCGTTCACGCGCGAGCAGCCGGACCTGCTGCTGCTGGACATCATGCTGCCAGGGCTGGACGGCCGGCAGGTCTGCCGCGCCGTCCGGCAGCAGAGTGCCACTCCGATCATCATGCTTTCCGCCAAGGACGAAACCTTTGATAAGGTGCTCGGGCTGGAGCTCGGCGCGGATGACTATATCACAAAACCCTTCGACAACAAGGAGCTGATCGCGCGCGTCAAGGCGGTGCTGCGGCGCAGCGCGCCGGCTGAAACGGCGGCGGCCAATTCCGTCACGCTGCCTGGGCTCACCGTCAGCCTCAGCACGTACGAAGTGCAGTACCAGGGCAAGGTGCTTGAAATGCCGCCCAAGGAGCTGGAGCTGCTGTATTACCTGGCCTCCCATAAGAACCGCGTGTTCACGCGCGAGCAGCTGCTCGAGCAGGTATGGCGCTTTGATTTTTACGGCGACAGCCGCACCGTGGACCAGCACATCAAACGCCTGCGCGAGAAGCTGGCCGGCAGCGAAGCGCTGGGCTGGCAGATCAAAACCGTCTGGGGTGTCGGGTATAAGTTTGAGGTCGCCTGATTATGCGCCGGATGTTCACGCGGCTGATCAGCGTTTTCCTGATCTCGATCGTGGTGTTCGCGCTCACGCTGTTCGCGATTTTTTACTACAACGCGATCAGCCAGGGCCGCACGCGCACCATGAGTATGCTCCGGCACGAAGCGAAGGACCTGGCGTACCTGGCGAGCGAGTCCAAGTATAACCCCTTCACCATGACGTTCGATTACTCCCAGACGACCAGAAAGTATATCGAATGGAAAATCCAGAGCATATATAGCCAGTATTCCTCCTATTGCATCATCATGGACAGCACCGGCCGGGTGCTGGTATACATCGACCCCAGTCTGCTGAACGACCAGGACATTCTGTCCACGCTCAACAGTGAGGAGCTCAGCGACACGCTGACCCGCGTCGCCGCCGGGGAGGAGGTCGAGTTTTTTACGCGCGCCGAAACCGGCACCATGTTCACCGTCGCCATCCCCTGGCAGCAGGACGGGCGCGTCATGGGCGCGGTGGTCATCCAGACGGCCGCGCAGGTCATCAACGCCAGCTATCACAATACGCTTTTGAACGTGCTGATTTCCGCGCTCGTCGCGACCCTGCTCGCGATCATCCTGTTCCTTTCCCTCGCGCGGCAGCTGACGATGCCCCTGACACAGATGGAGCGCTCGGCCAACGCCATCGCCCAGGGGAACTTTTCGATCCGCGCGCCGGAATCGGGCAGCCGTGAAACGCGCGCGCTCGCCCGCGCGTTTAACGACATGGCCGTACAGATGGAGACGCTGGAAATGTCGCGCAGGGATTTCATCGCCAACGTTTCGCACGAGCTGCGCTCGCCGCTGACCTCTATCCAGGGATATCTGCAGGGCATCCTGGACGGTACCCTGCCCGCGGAGGAGCAGGAGCAAAACCTGAGCATCGCGCTGGACGAAACCAAGCGCCTGTCCAAGCTGGTGAGCGGACTGCTGAGCCTGTCGCGCATGGAGCGCGAGGACGTGCTGCTGAACTATACCGCCTTCGACCTGAACGAGCTCGTCCGCCGCGTGATCATCACCAAGGAAACACAGATCGAGGACAAACACATCCGGATCGACGTACAGTTTGCCGAGGAAGTCCGCATGGTCAGGGCCGATCGCGACCAGATCACGCAGGTGCTGGTCAATCTGCTGGATAACGCGCTCAAATTCACGCCTGAGGGCGGTACGATCCGGATGTCCACCAGAACGGACAGGGACAAGGCTGTCTTCCGCATCGCCGACAGCGGCGCGGGCGTCAGCGCCGAGGACGCGCCGCACATTTTCGACCGTTTTTACAAGGCCGATAAAGCGCATATGACCGGTCAGGGAACAGGGCTCGGCCTGGCCATCTGCAAGCGCATCATCGAAAAACACGGCGAACGTATTCAGCTGCTCAGCGCGGCACCGACGGACAATGAAGGCCCCGCGGACGCGCTGACCGGCGCCATATTCGAATTCACTCTGCCCATATTCACAGGAGAACAGGGATGAAGCTGCCGCCAATCCTGCGCCTGGATGCGCCCGCCAAGATCAACTGGTGCCTGAACGTCACCGGAAAAGCAGAAAACGGGTATCACCTGCTGGACATGCTGATGCAGCGCATATCCCTGTGTGATACCCTGTATGCCGCGCCGGCTGAGGAGCTGAGCCTGCGCATCGTCGGGCCGCCCATTCCGGGTTCGGCAGACGATAACCTGGTCCTTCGCGCCGCGCGCGCGCTGCTGCGCGAGCGCCCCTTGGCCTGCGACCGGCCCGCCGCCGACGTTCGGCCCGCCGCCGACGTTCGGCCCGCTGCCGACGTTCGGCCCGCTGCCGACGTTCGGCCCGCTGCCGGCGCCCGGCCCCCTGCCGGCGCCCGGCTGACGCTGATCAAACGCATTCCTCACGGCGCGGGTCTGGGCGGAGGCAGCAGTGACGCGGCCGCCGCGCTGCTGCTGCTCAACCGGCTGTGGGGGCTTCAGCTGAGCCGGGACGCGCTGGAGCGGATCGCCCTTCAGCTTGGCGCAGACGTGCCGTTCTTCGTGCGCGGCGTCTCCGCCCGCATCCGGGGCATCGGAGAAATGCTGACGCCGGTCAGCCTGCCGGCGGGCGTACCGCTGGTGCTGGTGAAAAATGCGGAGGGCCTCAATACCGGCCTGGTCTACAGGCAGTCCGACAGCCTTCCCTCCCCCGGCGCGGATGTTGCCGCGCTGATGAGTGCGCTGGCTTCGCGGGACTTTCGCGCCGCGCAGTCCTGCACGGGAAACGCGCTGTATGGCGCCGCCGTATCCCTGCGCCCTGATCTGGATACAGCAAAGCGCGCCCTCGAACAAAGCGGCGCGCTTTACGTGCTGATGACCGGCAGCGGCTCGGTCCTTTACGGCGTATTCAGTTCGCAGGCGGCGGCGCGTGACGCGGAAGCAAGGCTGCTCACCGCGCTGCCGGGCGCGTTCGTCGCCACAGCGAAAACCGTCAGCTGACCAGGTCTCCGTTGATGTAGCCCTGCACCAGCGACAGGTGGTTGATCAGCAGCTCCCTGACCTCGACCGTTGAGCTCTTGGCGCTCTGCACCAGGCCATCATAATTATCCAGGTCCTGGTACAGCGCCGGAAACGCATCATCCGGCACATACCGTCCCTGCGCTTCGCCGAACAGCTGAATGCTCAGCCGGTTCAGCTGCTCCATCGCGTATACATACTGGCGGATAACGCCCAGCCGCTGCGAGGTCGTCGATACGGTGACGCTTTCCAGCCTGTTGGCCACCGAAATGGCGTTGGATACATTATTGGCCATGGCCTGCGCATACTGGCTCCGGCTGTGCGCCCTGAAGCTGTTGCCGGAAATCGTGCCGATCGAAAGCAGGACCACCGCCACTGCCAAAACAACCACCGCCACGAGCATGATCCGGTATCTCAGGCGAAAATTGCCCGTCGCGTGACGGTTCTGCGCCGCATACTGATACATCGCTCACCCTTCCCTTCAACTGTCCCTGCAGGATTTGCCCATTCTCTCCGAAAACACGGAAAGTCCGGTTACAGTATACCAGCTTTTCAAAAGATTGCAATCCTTTTCTCTGAAAAAGTGGGGATCGCCGACCCAAGTACGCCCAAAAAAAGGGCAAAAGTGGGTTCGGATTGTTTTCTCCCACAAGAAAAGAACGCTCTGTCAGCAAACCAGAGCGTTCTTTCTTTCGGATCAGCGTTCGATGTCCGGATTAACCCTTATTGACGACTTCCTTCAGGTTTTTCCCGGCACGGAAGCCAACGGCGTTGCTTTCGGGAATCTTGACAGATTCGCCGGTACGGAAATTGCGGCCCTTCCGCGCGCTGCGGCTGCGGACCTCAAACGTGCCCAGTCCGCTGACGCTCGCCTTCTTCTCGGCGGCAATCTCGGCAATGATAATGTCTACCATTGCGGTGAACGCTGTTTCGGCCTCTTTGAGCGGCAACCCTGTTTTGTCTGCAATTGCGTGGATCATATCCTTCTTGGTCATAAACACCCTCCGTCCGTTATTAGCGCTTCCCTGGGGATCTCAGCGCTTAAACAGTAATAATATATTCGCTGCTTTTTTTAAGAATCCTGCACGGTATAAACGTTTTCACGAAAAAAAGTTTATTTTGTTGGACAATTATCCACCGTTCAGCGTATGCAGCTTGTTCAACACAGGCGCGCTATACGATTCTCATGTTAAAACAGCGGTTTCTTTCTCCGGGAACGGGGTCATTCCCCGTCCTGGATGCTGACAGCGACGCCGTTGACGGTGATTTCCTCCTCCGCGCGGATCAGAATGTATTTTTTACCGTCGATGACACGGGTTTCCACCAGGTCTGTAAAATCCGGGTTCACCTGGATGGTGACATTCGGCGTTTTGACCTCCATGCGGCGGGTATCCACGATATTTGCGGCGCTCAGGCTGGTGCCGCGGCCGAACTGCGACTCATAGGCATCCTCGAACGCCTGCAGCTTTTCCAATGGAAGGCCACAGTCCGCCAGGATCGTTTTGACCTCCGGCGCGGTGATCACGGGCGCTTCGCCGCTCTTGTCCTGCTTTTTGATTTCCACATTTTCCCTCAGCCGGTCGTTGACCGCCTGGATCACCGGGAAGCTCAGCTCCTCCTTGAGCGATTCCTGCAGCACGTCGTCAAACGCCGCCTTTTGGACGGGACCGGCCATGGGCAGCTCAGTGGCGAACACCGCCTCCACAAAATCGTCGTGCGGTTCCTCCGCGTTGCGGACATAATACAGCGCGTTATAGATGTTGCCCGTCCTGTCATCAAACGCCGGGAACATGAATCCCAGCTCCGGCGCGCCGAGCGCGCGCCCGCAGGTCATGTCCCTGAAGTCCTGCTCGGCGGCGCTGTACATCAGTCCCGCCTTGGCCTGCCGAACCGGACAGACACAGCAGAGGATATAGGTAAAAACGTTTTCCTCGTCCTCCCGCCGGTGTCCGTCAGACGCGCGCTGCGGCACATCGTACACGTCGCTCAGCAGCAGGATGGCATAATCATCCTCCGAATGATAGTGATCGATAATGCGCTGGTAGAGCTCGCTGACCGCCGTCTCGTCCGAAGCCGCAGAATCCCGCAGCTCCATCAGCAGCGGATGCGCCTGCCCCTCTGTCATCTGCTCCGCGCTGAAGACCACGTCGATGCCCGTGCGCCCCGGCACGCCGCTCAGCACTTTTTTAAACAGCGCATAATACTGCTTGAGCTCTTCCTCGCCCATCGGCCCCACGGGGCGGCGGAATACAGAGATCACCTCGCCCTTGGCGCTGACATAGCAGCCCCTGATCGCGCTGATATTGCCTTTATCCTTGTCCAGTCTCCGTTTGATTTCCGCCAGTTCCTTCCTGTTCATGTCTGATTCCTTTCCTCAAAAAAATCGCCGCTGCCAGGCGCGGAACGCGCCTTGTTGCGGCTTTGCGGCTGATTATACCACATCTTTGTGCGGAATAACAGGCTTCGTGGAAAAAAAGCATTGAAACTCTGTCCGTTTCCGTGTAAAATAGGCATCAGTGTTCTTTCATTCCAGAAGGGAGACGTCGAATGAGTCTGTTCAATCCGCTTTCGAGCCAGTACCGGCGCCTGATGGAGGTGCTTGAGAGCCAGCCGGCGATGCCGGTCAGCCAGGCGTCGCGCCTGATGCGCGTGCCGGAGGCCAAGGTGTCCGCCAATCTGCTCAAGATGCAGCGCAAGGGCATGTTCACCCAGCATACGCCCGTTTACAGCCAGGCGCTCAAGATGGTCGTGCTGGACGAGACGTATATGCCGTTCGCCTATATCTGCCAGGAGGGCGACGCGCTGCTCAGGGATACGCGGCAGGCGATGGCGCTGCTGCAGCCCGCCAACGGCCAGAACGCGATACAGCAGCGGCGCAGCAAGGCGCGCTCCCAGGCGTTCGGCTCCTTCGTGCATGACCTGCTGGATGTATCCAACGAGCCGTGGAACAGCGGCTTTTCCAACCGTGCCCGCTCCCTGCTCAGGGACCTGATCGATCCGTCCGGCATCGTACAGGAGCAGGACAACCAGGCCCGAAGCGCCATCGGCGTGCTGACCTCACTGGAAAACTATCTCGAGAGCTTTTTCAGCGCACTGTTCGCGCATCCGAACCTGGTCAACCAGGAAATGCTGCCCACGCTTCAGGCCACGCACCGGGATCTGAACAGCTACCTGAGCAGTCTGCCCGCAGCGCAGAGCGGCAGCCGGAGCTGGAACGCCCAGGCGGACAGCGCCCTGCGCCTGCTGCGGGACGACGACCTGCCGCGCATCGCCGCGCTGGTGGATACGCTGCACACCCGTCCCGATGAACGGAAGCAAAAGAAGCAGACGCCGCCGATCCTGGACGAGCTCGCCCAGGAAATATACCGTCTGGAAACGCTTTCAGGCCAGCTGCCCGGCGCAGGCATCACGCCCTCGCTCAGGGATATCGCGCAGAAGCTGTCCCAGATCCGCAGCCTGCTGGTCCAGTCCCCCGAAAAGGTGCACCTGAGCTGCGTGCGCTCGCTGCGCGAGTGCTACCTGCCCATGACGGACGAGCTGCTCAGCAAATACATGCAGTCGCTCTCCCTTTCCTCGCCGGCCGCCGAGGCCGCGGTGAAAGCCACCGAAAGCGTCTTTTCCGGCGTGCTTCCCCAGGCCCTCAGCCAGATTCTGGACCAGCTGGCCACCGACAGCGCGAACGACATGCGTTCCCAGGCAGACGCGCTGGTCAAAAAGATGCAGCTTGACGGCCTGCTGCCCTATGATTTTGATGGCAGGGCGCAGTGATCACTGTTCCAGGGCGCGGCAGTCCTTCAGCAGCTGAATAATCGGCAGCTGCTGCGGGCAGGCCGCTTCGCACTGGCCGCACTCGACGCAGTCCCTGGCCTTGCCCTTGCCCTCGGTCACGATATTGTATTCGCGGACCGTTCTGAAATGCGCTGAGCCCTTGCGCCGGTTTTCCACGGTGAAGATGTCCGGGATCGGGATATTCATCGGGCAGCCTTCGGTGCAATAGCGGCAGCCCGTGCATGGAATAGACTGATCGCCGTCCAGCGCGCGCTGCGCCTCACGGATCACTTCCTGCTCCCCGGCGCTCAGCGGACGGAAATCCTTCATATAGCTCAGGTTGTCGTCCATCTGGCGCAGGTCGCTCATGCCGCTGAGCACGGTGATGATGTTGTCCAGGCTCGCCGCGTAGCGGACGGCCCAGCTGGCATAGGACACGCCTGGATTCGCGCGGTCGAACACGGCGCGCGCCGTGGCGACCGGATTGGCCAGCACGCCGCCCTTGACCGGCTCCATCACCGTCACCGGCTTGCCGTACGCCTTACACAGCTCCCAGTTGCGCCGTGACGCGACGCCGGGGTTTTCCCAGTCCGCGTAATTGATCTGCAGCTGAACAAAGTCAATTTCAGGATGCGCCTTCAGAAGCTCGTCCAGCAGGTCCGGGTCCGCGTGGAAGGAGAACCCGCTGTATTTGATCAGGCCGCGCGCCTTCTGCTCCTGCAGAAAGTCCCACAGATGATACTCATCGTATTTCCGGTAATTGGAGCGCTGAAGCGCGTGCAGCAGATAATAATCGAAATATCCCGCCCCGGTGCGCTCCAGGCTGGTCGTAAACTGCTGCTTGGCGCTCTGTTCGTCGTGGCATTGCTGCCAGGCGCACAGCTTGGTGCAGACCGTGTATTTTTCCCGCGGAAAGCGGTCCGCGACAGCGGCCCTGAACGCCGCTTCACTGTGCCCGTTGTCATAGACGTAGGCAGTATCAAAATAGGTCCCGCCGGCCGCGATAAAGTGGTCCGCCATCTTGCAGACCTGCGGAATATCGATGCTCCCGTCCTCGTTTTTCGGAAGCCTCATCAGGCCAAAGCCCAGCTTCATCGGGTTCTTCGAAAGGATTTCATTTCTCGTCATCGTTTTCACGCCTCCCGCTCAGTACATCAAAGTGAACAACACCGTCAGTATATATGAATTTTGGCCGTCTGTCCACTTCGGGACCAAAAAAAACCGCCCAACGGATGCTGTCGTGTTATAGCGTCAGGCTATTGATAAACATCTTTTTTTAGTATTTGACAAGTACAACCCTTGTGTGTATGATAGGCGCATCCGGACGAAAGGAGGGACCCGCGATGCGGAATCGGCAATCTGCGAACATCGCAGCGTGGCTGAGCCTCTGTCGAATGTGTCCGGCGCTCACGCCGCACTCATGATCAAGCCTGACAGAAGCTTGCTGTTGATACTCAATCATCATCAAAAACAGACATGAAAAGGAGATAATAATATGAAGATTCGTAGCCTGATCGCTCTGCTCGCCGCTTCCCTGCTGATCTTCTCCGCCGTCGGCGCTCTGGCCGAGGCGATTCCCGGCCCGGACGGCAGCGACAACCATATCGTCATCGGCGCGACCGCCATCCCGCACGAAGAAATCATCGAAGGCGTCGTCCGCGCCAAGCTGGAGGCCGCCGGCTGGACAGTCGAGGTCGTCCCCTTCACTGATTACGTCCTGCCCAATACTTCCCTGGAGGACGGCGAACTGGACGCCAACTATTTCCAGACCCTGCGCTATCTGCAGGAGCAGAACGCCACCCGCGGCCTGCACCTGGTGCAGGTGCTCGGCATCCATCTCGAGCCGATGGGCCTCTACGGCGCAAGCTACCAGAGCATTGACGAGATCCCGGACAACGCCTCCATCGCCATCCCGAATGACGGCTCCAACGAGTCCCGCGCACTCAAGCTGCTGGCGGACAACGGCCTGATCACCCTGAGCGAAACGGACGACCTGTACGACCTGAGCCACGTCGCCGAAAACCCGAAGAATATCGAACTGGTCGAGCTGGCCGCCGAGCAGATCACGCACAACCTCCCGGATGTGAACGCCGCCGTCATCAACGGCAATTACGCGCTGGAGGCCGGCCTGAATCCCGCCACGGACGCGCTCGTGATCGAGGCCGCGGACAGCGACGAGAGCTACAAGTACATCAACTACCTGGTCGTCAAGGAAGGCAACGAAGCGTCGGCCAAGACCCTCGCGCTGATCGCCGCCTTCGCCAACCAGGACGTCGCGGACTTCATCAACACCAAGTATCCCGGCTCCGTGATCCCGTCCGCGGACCTCGTCAAGTAAGCCCCATCCTTTCCACACATCATCAGGGCAGGAGTAACCACTCCTGCCCTTTCTGGGAGTGATCACATGATTGAAATCAGGCATCTGACCAAGAAATTCGGGGATCTGACCGTCCTGGACGACATCAGCCTGACCATCCGCGACGGCGAAATCTACGGGATCATCGGACAAAGCGGCGCAGGAAAATCCACCCTGCTCAGGTGCATCAACGGGCTGGAGCGCTACGACGCGGGCAGCATCCTGGTCGACGGTCAGGAAGTCTCGGCACTGAGTACGTCGAGCCTGCACGGCCTGCAGAAGCAGATGGGCATGATTTTCCAGAATTTTAATCTGCTTTCGCGGCTGAACGTATTTGACAACGTCGCGCTGCCCATGCGCTTTGCGGGGCTCAACCCGCGCAAGCCCGAGCACCGCCGCCGCATCCTGGACCTGATCGACCTGGTCGGCCTCTCCGACAAGCTGAAATCCCGGCCGCGGGAGCTGTCCGGCGGGCAAAAGCAGCGCGTCGCCATCGCGCGTGCGCTGGTTCTTCAGCCGAAGATCCTGCTCTGCGACGAGGCGACCAGCGCGCTGGACCCCAGCATCACGCAGGGCATACTGAACCTGCTCACCACCATCCGCAACGAGATGAACATCACCGTCATCGTCGTCACCCACCAGATGGAGGTGGTCACGCATATCTGCGAGCGCGTCTCTTTCCTGAAGGACAGCCGCCTGATCCAGGAGGGACGGCCCGAGGAGCTGTTCGTGATTCCGAACGACGATTTCCGCGCCTTCCTGGGCAAGACGGACGACGCGCTGCCGAAAACCGGGCGGAATATCCGCATCTTCTTTACGGAAAACACCGTCGAATCGCCGCTGATTTCCACCATGGCCCGGGAGCTGGGCATCGATTTTTCCATCTGCCGGGCAGATATGACCGATTTCCGCGGGCAGGTCATGGGCAGCCTCGTGCTGAACGTACGGGAGCAGGACGCCGGCGTCGTGCTCGATTATCTGAACAAAGCGCACTATATTGCCAGGGAGGACTGACGTATGCTTGACCAGGCGATGTGGGCCATGATCTGGAAGGCCTTCGGACAGACGCTGACGATGGTGCTCTGGTCCACGTTTTTTTCGGTGATTCTCGGGTTCATCCCCGCGATCCTGCTGACGCTCACGGCGCCGGACGGCCTGAGGCCCAACCGGCCGTTCTACGCCGTCCTCAGCTTTATCGTGAACGTATTCCGCTCATTTCCCTTCATTATCCTGATGGTGCTGGTGATCCCCCTGACCCGCGCGATCGCGGGCAAAGCCATCGGCACCCAGGCGGCCATCGTGCCGCTGACCATTTCCGCGATCCCGTTCGTCGCGCGCGTGATCGAAACCTCCTTCCGTGAAGTCGATCCCGGCCTGATCGAGGCCGCGCGCAGCTTCGGCGCGAGCGACAGCCAAATCTTCCTGCGCGTCTACCTGAAGGAAGCGTTCCCGGGCATCCTCGCCGGCATCATCCTGACCATCATCAGCCTGGTCGGCTACAGCGCCATGGGCGGCGCAATCGGGGCCGGCGGTCTGGGCGACGTCGCCATCCGCAAGGGCTACCAGGCCTACAAAATCGAATACCTGATCGCGACCAGTATCGTGCTGATCCTTTTTGTGCAGGCCGTGCAGAGCATCGGCAACTGGCTGCACAACAAGCTGAGTTAAAGATAATTCTTGCTTTTCCGCGTCAAACGTGCGATAATAGGGCATCAATCCATGAAGGAGTGTGTTTTTATGGCAAACTTTATTGTCGAAACTTCCGCCCGTCACGTACATGTCACCCAGCAGGACCTCGAAACGCTGTTCGGCGCGGGTTATGAGCTGCATGTCAAGAAGATGCTGTCCCAGCCCGGTCAGTACGCGTCCGAAGAGCGCGTCGATGTGGTCGGCCCCAAAAAGACGCTGAGCGGCGTATCCATTCTCGGCCCCGTCCGCAAGGAATCCCAGGTCGAGCTTTCCCTGACGGACGCCCGTTCCATCGGCATCGCGGTGCCCATCCGCGAGTCCGGCGACCTGGACGGCAGCGCCGGCTGCAAGCTGGTCGGCCCCGCGGGCGAAGTCGAGCTCAAGCAGGGCGTCATCGCCGCCAAGCGCCATATCCATATGACGCCTGAGGACGCGGAGGTCTTCCAGGTCAAGGACAAGGACATCGTCTCCGTCAAGGTCGATACCGAAGGCCGCAGTCTGATTTTCGGCGACGTGGTCGTGCGCGTCAGCCCGTCCTATGCGCTGGCCATGCACATTGACACCGACGAGAGCAACGCCGCGTGCGTCGGCCGCGACACCAAGGGCGAGATCGTCCGCTGACAGCGGCGACCCGCGAAGGAGGAGATTCCCATGAAAATATTGATTGTGAACGCCGGCAGCTCGTCCCTCAAGTACCAGCTGATCGACATGGAGGACGAGAGCACCCTGGCGAAGGGCCTGGTGGAGAAAATCGGCCTGGACATGGGCAAGCTGAAGCACAAGGCTGGCGATAAGGAATTCGTGGTCGAGCAGAAAATCGACAATCACGTCATCGCCACCCAGATGATGCTGGACGCGCTGACCGACCCGGACCACGGCGTGGTCAAATCCATGGACGAGATCGGCGCGGTCGGCCACCGCGTACTGCACGGCGGTCCCAGCTTCACCAAGTCGGTGATCGTCAACAAGGAAGTTGAGGCCGCCATTGAGGAAAATATCCCGCTGGGGCCCCTGCACAATCCGGCCAACCTCGCCGGCATCCGCGCCTGCCAGGCGGTCATGCCGAACACCCCGATGGTGGCCGTGTTCGATACCGCGTTCCACATGACCATGCCCCCCAAGGCCTACCGCTATGGCGTTCCCAAGGACTATTATACCCGCCTGAAGGTGCGCCGCTATGGTTTCCACGGCACCTCGCACCGCTATGTCAGCGGACGCGTCGCCGAGTTCCTGGGCAAAAAGCCCGAAGAGCTGCGCATCATTAACTGCCATCTGGGCAACGGCTCCTCCGTCTGCGCGATCAACGGCGGCAAGTGCGTCGATACCTCCATGGGCATCACGCCATTGGAAGGCCTGCTGATGGGCACCCGCTCCGGCAGCATGGATCCCGCGGTCGTTCAGTACATCTGCAACCAGGATCACATCGACGTCAATGAAATGCTGACCATCTGCAACAAGAAGAGCGGCCTGCTGGGCGTTTCCGGCGTCAGCAGCGACATGCGCGAGGTGACCGCCGCCGCCAAGGCCGGCAATGAAGACGCCCAGATCGCCTGGGATATGCTGGTGGAAGGCGTGCGCAAGTATATCGGCGCGTATGCCGCCGTCATGAACGGCGTGGACGTCATTTCCTTCGCCGGCGGCATCGGTGAAAACGACACCGAGACCCGCGGCCGCATCATGCAGGGTTTTGAATTCCTCGGCGCCAAGATGGATATGGACAAGAACGCCAGGACCCGCGGCGTCGAAGCCGACCTGACCGCGCCCGACAGCAAGGTCAAAATCCTGGTGATTCCCACCAACGAAGAGCTCGCAATTGCGCGCGACACGCTGGCGCTGGTAACCGGCAAGTAAACGTTAACCTAACCCCGGGCCGCCCGACCAGGGCGGCCCGGGAGGATCGAGGCACACCCATTGAACATGCTGCTGCTGTTAAGCAGGATGAAGCTGACCAACGGCGAGATCGACATCCGGCTGACCAATCAGGACATCGCCAGCGATGAAGTCGGCATTCAGGACGGATACGTGTTCCATATATACAAGCATCATGGGCTTCGCAAGATAGGCTATGTGAGCCTTCGTTTGGGGGAAAGCCCTTCTTTGTATTATCTGGGACATATCGGCTACCGCATCGATCCGCCCTACCGCGGCCACGGGTACGCCGAACAGGCCTGCCGCCTGCTCAACGACCTGATGCTGCAGCATGGACTGCGCAGCGTGGTGATCACCGCCGACCCTGACAACATTCCTTCCCGCCGCACCTGTGAACGCCTCGGCTGCGTGCTGGAGTCCATCGTACCGGTTCCTGACGCGTTCCGCGTGCTCTGCTCCGGCTCCCAGCGCAAATGCCGGTATATCTACCTTGTTCAGGAGGCGTAAATGACGCTTGACATCGACGGCGTCCAGCTGCATGTGGAACAGTATGGCAAGACCGGACCGCAGGTGCTGCTGCTGCACGGCTGGGGCTGCACGCTTGAGCATTTCAGGCCCATCATGGATGACCTGGTGAACGAGTATCGGCTGACCGCGCTCGATTTTCCCGCGCACGGCCAGTCTTCTCCCCCGTCCTCCCCGTGGGACGTGCACGACTTTGCCCGTATGACCGCCCATGCGATCGAAGCGCTTCACATCGCGCCGACGCATGTGGTCGCGCATTCCTTCGGCGCGCGCGTCGCGCTCTGCCTCGGCGCGGAGCATCCCGCGCTGGTGAAGCGCATGGTCCTGACCGGTGCGGCCGGCATCCGTCCCGTCCAAAGCGCGGATCAGGCGCGCAGGAGCGCCGCGTACCAGCGCGCGAAAAAGACCGCGCGCCTGCTGGGCCGACTGCCCGGCCTGCGCGGCGCGTCCGACGCCCTGCAGGAGCGCCTGATCCAAAAGTACGGCTCCGCGGACTATGCCGCGCTCGATCCCCAGATGCGCGCGACGTTTTCGAAAATTGTCAGCGAGGATCTCTCTCCGCTGCTTGGGAGGGTTCAGCCCGAGACACTGCTCGTGTTCGGCAGCAACGATACCGAAACCCCGCTGTGGATGGGCCAGCGCATGGCGGAAGAGATTCCCGACGCGGGACTGGCGGTATTCGAGGGGCGAGGGCACTTCGCCTATCTGGAGGAATGGCCGCGCTTCTGCGCCATCATCCGCGAATTTTTAAAGTAGTATTTCCCTCGCTCCGGGCGAACGTGCCGCCTGTCACGCTTCAGTCTGCGGCTGAATGGCGGCCGCTTCGTCAAAGACGCGCCTGAAAGGATGCCTATGCCGCTTTCATCGCTGCTCCTCATTGCCTCCTGCGCCATCGGCACGCTGCTGCTGTCCCGGCGTCTGCTGCATTATTTTCAGCTGGAGAGCTATCAGTTCCGCGGTTTTTTCAAAACGCTCGACCGTCAGCTGGACAAAGCGCTGTTGCCCGGTCTCATCCTGGGCGGCGTATCATTTGTCCTGCTGTTTTTATGCGGCCTGATCTCACATCCGGCCGCCGATTTCACTGCCGCCGCGCTGATCATCGTGTCGGCAGTCTTTTTGCGCCTGCGGGCACTGGAAGGCCATGAGAAAAAGCCCTTCCGCGTGACCCCCAGAGTCTGGCGCCTCATCGGCTTTCTGACCGCCGTCCTCGCGTGTGTGACGCTGCTGGGCGCACTGGTCCTGGGGCGCATGCCCGACCGTCCCATGGCTGTGGTCGCGTTCAGCCTGGTGCCCCTGCTCTCCCCCGTCTGGGTCACGCTGGCGGCGCTGCTTGCCTGGCCCGTCGAGCGGCTCATCTACGAGATGTATTTCCGGGACGCGCGGAAAAAGCTGCTGGCTAACGACCGCCTGGTCCGCATCGGCATTACCGGCAGCTACGGCAAAACCAGCACCAAGTTCATCCTGCGCGAGATGCTGAGCCAGAAATACAACGTTCTGGCCACGCCGGACAGCTATAACACCCCGATGGGCATCACCTCCGTCATCCGCAGCCGGCTGACGCCGGCGCACCAGGTATTCATCGCCGAAATGGGCGCGCGGCATCCGCAGGACATCCGCGAGCTGTGCCGGCTGGTGCACCCGACGATGGGGCTGCTGGTCAGCGTCGGCCCCCAGCACCTGGACACCTTCGGCACCATCGACCGGATCCGTGAAACCAAGTATGACCTGATCCGCAGCCTGCCCGACGACGGTGTGGCTGTATTTGGCGACGACGGGGGCATCGTCACCGAATGCTATGAGCGCGCTCTGAGCTGTACCAAGCTGCTGGCGGGCCGCGAAGGCGGAGACGCCTGGGCCAGCGATATCCGCGTGGACGCGCACGGTTCCCGGTTCACCCTGCATATCGCAGGCCAGGAGCCAGTCGAGTGCGCCACCCCGCTGCTGGGCCAGCACAACATCAACAACATCGTCCTGGCCGCCACGGCGGCCGCGCGGCTCGGCGTCACTGGACGCCAGCTGCAGGCGGCCATCGCGCAGCTCAGGCCGGTCGCCCACCGCCTGCAGATCGTCTCCCAGGCCGCCGGGGTCACCGTCATCGACGACGCGTTCAACACCAACCCCGTTTCTTCGAAGGCGGCGCTGGATGTGCTGAAGATGTTCGAGGGACGCCGCATCATCGTGACGCCGGGCATGGTAGAGCTGGGCGAGCGGGAAGCGGAGTATAACCGCGCGTTCGGCGAGCATATGGCAGACTGTGTGGACCTGGCGCTGCTGGTCGGCAAACGCCACACCGCGCCGATCGCCGAGGGACTGCTGGCCAAAGGGTTCGACGAGGCGAACATCCTGCGCTTCAGCAGCCTGGACGAGGCGGTCGCCGCGCTGCGCGGCCTCAACAGGCCGGGAGACACGGTCATGTACGAAAACGATCTGCCCGATTCATATACGGAGGATGCATAACCATGGACAAATTGCGCTTAGGCGTTCTGTATGGCAGCCGCAGCTGCGAGCACGAAGTCTCCATCATTTCCGCCCTGCAGCTGATCAAGGCGGTCGATCCGGCAAAGTATGACGTCACACCTATCTACATCACTCAGCAGGGCGAATGGTACGTGGGTGACGCCCTGCTGGACATGAAGCTGTATACCGATTTCGATCCGTACAAGGCGGGCCTGAAGCGCGTCACGCTGGATCTGACCGCGGGATCCGGCGCGCTGCTGCACTACGAACCGGGCAAGGGCCTGCTGCGCGGCCTCCGCGAGGAGGTCGTCGCGCGCATTGACTGCTTTGTTCCCGTCTTCCACGGCCTGCATGGCGAGGACGGTTCCATCCAGGGCCTGCTCGAGCTGGCGAATATCCCCTACACGTCGACCGGCATCGCCGGCTCAGCCGTGGGCATGGACAAAATCATCATGAAGCGCTTTTTCCGCGGCATGGGCTATCCCGTGCTCAACGGGGTCGAGTGTGTCCGCGCCAACTGGCAGCGCGAGACGGACGCGACCCTGGAACGCATCGAAAAAGCGCTCCCCTATCCCGTCTTTGTCAAGCCGGCCTGCCTTGGCTCCTCCATCGGCGTGAGCCGCGCGGACGATCGTGATCAGCTGAAGGAAGCGCTGGAAGTCGCGTTCAGCTACGACCGGCGTGTTTTGGTGGAGCAGGGCCTGGACCGCCCGGTGGAAATCAATTGCTCCGTTCTCGGCTTCGACGGCGAAACAGAAACCTCCGTCCTGGAAATGCCGCTGACAGACACCGGCACCCTCGGCTTCGAAGAAAAGTATCTGCGCGGGAGCAGCTCCGCCAAGGGCATGGCGTCCATGGGCCGCGTGCTGGAGCCCGACATCGGTCAGGAGCTGAGCGAGCGCATCCGCGGACTCGCCACCGATATTTTCCGCGCGCTCGACTGCAAGGGCGTCGTCCGGATCGACTTTATGATCGACCGGACCAGCGGAGAGGTTTACATCACAGAAATCAATACCATTCCCGGGTCTCTGGCGTATTACCTGTGGGCCCGCAAGGGCGTATCCTACGCCATGCTGATCGACCGCATGGTCGAATGCGCGATGAAAGCGCAGCGCGAGAAAGATGAGAACAGCTACGCCTTCCGTTCCGACATTCTCAGGAACGTGGCGCTGGGCGCAAAGGGATCAAAAGGCTCGAAAGGCAGCAAGCTGTAATGTTCACCGAACGATGACATAGGAGGAAACGCCATGAAGTACCGCCCCTTTGGCAAACTGGGCATCCAGGGCTCGGCCTTCGGGCTGGGCTGCATGCGCTTTAACGGCGCGGCGTCTGGCGACAGCGTGATCGACGAGCAGAAGGCCATTTCGCTGATCCGCCGCGCGATCGACGGCGGCGTCACCTACATGGACACCGCCTACGTTTACCTGAACCGCACCTCAGAAATCGTCCTGGGCAAGGCCCTGCGGGACGGCTATCGTGAGAAAGTGACCATCGCGACCAAAATGCCCCTGGACTTCGTGCATAACCGTGCCGAGATGCAGGCACTTCTGGACGAGGAATTGACCAAGCTGCAGACAGATCATATCGATTTTTATCTGATGCACGGCATCAACCGGGCCAAATGGGATTACGCCAAATCCATCGGCGCGCCGCAGTTTTTCGACGATATGAAGCGCGAAGGCAAGATCCGGTACAAGTGCTTTTCCTTCCACGGCGACTACGAAGAGTTTGAGTACATCCTGCGCGACAGCGACTGGGACATGGTACAGATTCAGTATAATTTCATGGACGTGGACCATCAGGCCGGGCTGAAGGGCCTGAAACTGGCCGGCAGCATGGGCATCCCCGTCGTGATCATGGAGGGCCTGCTGGGCGGTCGGCTCGCCAAAGCGCCCGCGAACGTGCAGGCGCTGTACGACGCGTTTCCGGTCAAGCGCTCTCCGGTGGAATGGGCGTTCCGCTGGCTGTGCGACCATCCGGAGGTGTCGGTGGTCCTGTCCGGCTGCAACGAGGCGGCGCAGATCGATGACAACCTGCGCATCTTTGATACCGTCGAGCCCAACTGCATGACCGACGCCGAGCTCAAGCTGATGGACGACGTCCGCGCGGCCTACCTGAGCCGCACCCAGATCGGCTGCACGGGCTGCCGCTACTGCATGCCGTGCCCGAACGGCGTCGATATTCCCGGGATCTTTTCCGTATGGAACAATGTATCTTTGTACGACACTGATCCACGGTGGGACTGGGGACTCCGGCAAATCCGCGAAAAAGGGCACGGTGCGGACAAATGTGTCGCCTGCGGCGCGTGCGAGGCCGCATGCCCGCAGCATCTGCCCATCATTGACAGCCTCCAGCGCGCATGGCAGGCCCTGACGCCCAACGAAGGCGGTGGCCAATGAAAACGCTCTATCTGGAATGTGGCATGGGCGCGGCGGGCGATATGCTCACCGCTGCCCTGCTGGAGCTGCTTCCGGACCGGCAGGCATTTCTGGACCGGATCAACGCCCTGGGGCTTCCCGGCGTGCGTGTCACGGCTGAACCCGCGGTCAAATGCGGCATCACCGGCACGCATATGAGGGTCACCATTCACGGGGAGGAAGAATGCTCCGAAGATGCGTCCGGACATGAGCACCACGCGCATCTTCATGATCACGAACACGATCATGAGCACGAACACGCGCATGAACATGAACACGCGCACCATCACGCGTCGCCGGCTGATATCGCGGCCCTGATCGACGGTCTGCCCGTATCTGCCCGGGTCCGCGCGGACGCGAAGGCCGTATATGCGCTGATCGCGGACGCCGAAAGCAAGGCGCACGGGCGGCCGGTCAGCGAGATTCATTTTCACGAGGTCGGGACCATGGACGCGGTCACGGACGTGGTCAGCGTATGCCTGCTGATGGAGGCGCTGAATGCGGATCAGGTCATCGCCTCGCCGGTGCATGTCGGCAGAGGATACGTGCGCTGCATGCACGGCGTGCTGCCGGTGCCTGCGCCGGCGACTGCCCTGATCCTGACCGGGGTGCCGACCTTCGGCGGCGAGGTGCAGGGCGAGCTGTGCACCCCCACCGGCGCCGCGCTGCTGAAGCACTTTGTGACGCGCTTTGGCGACCGGCCGCTGATGCGGGTGGACGCCATCGGCTACGGCATGGGCCAGAAGGACTTTGAACGCGCCAACTGCGTACGCGCGTTCCTGGGCGAGGCTGAGGGACATACAGAGGCCATCACCCGCCTGGAATGCAATCTGGACGATATGACCGGCGAAGACATCGGCTACGCGATGGAAAAGCTGTTCAGCGCCGGCGCGCGCGATGTGTTCACCCAGCCCATCGGTATGAAAAAGTCCCGTCCCGGCATCCTGCTGAGCGTGATCTGCCTGCCGGAGGAGGCCGAACGCCTCGCCGCCGTCATGCTGAAGCATACCACGACCCTGGGCGTACGCCGGCAGGATTTGCAGCGCTACGCGCTGGACCGTCAGGTCAGCACGGCCGACACCCCTTACGGTCCCGTCCGCGTGAAAACCGCCGCCGGTCCAGGCGTCTCCCGCCGCAAGCCCGAATACGACGATCTCGCGCGTATCGCGACCGAAAACGGCCTCTCCCTGGCCGAGCTGCGCGAAGCGCTGAAGTCAATCCCACAGTAACCGCTGCAGGGGTCAGATCCTCTGATGCATTCAGGCCGCGCTCCCTTCTGTCCGTCTCTCCCATGGGGCAGGAGACGGAAGCTGAAGGCATGGGCCTGTATGAACCATGATAGATCACTGTACATATGTCAAGCCGCGGGGACGTGTAAAAAGCCCCCGCGGCTTTTCAGTATTGACGATGGCTCTTCAAACGCCTGAGAAGATACTTCTGTTTTTCACGCTGGTCTTCCGCTTCCAGAGAGGTCTCATCATGAATGCCGCCGAGGAATTCCATATGGTGGCGGAATTCGTGACGAATGACCCCGCGCATGATCACCCGCGCTTCGTCCGGACTGGCGCACGGATACACGCGGTCGAAGGAGCCTTTATAGATGATGACCTGTCTGACACCCGAGAAAGACTGATACTGGCCCATCGTGTAGAGGTCATTCCCCTGCGCGTAATCGGGAACCATCACCGCTTCCGAAACGATCACGCCTCCGGTGAGGTTCCGGAAGAACGCTTCCGGGAGCTCGTCCAGCAATTCTGAAATGATTTCCTTAAATTCTTCAATACCTATCATCGTTTTCCACTCGATCCTGCCATACAGCTGATATCTTTCAAATGAATTATACTGCATCACCATCAAAAGTCAAGGAATTGCCTGATGCAGCCCCATGTGCGCCGGTTTCTGCCTCTGCGTGGTAAAAAAATATGTCAGCGTTCTTCTTGACAAGTACAGAATAACAGAGTATAATACTGACTGTTCGCAAGGATTCAGGTTTGCAGCACTTGAAAAGACTTGTGAATCAATGGTTCTCATCTGGGTGTAGCGCAGCTTGGTAGCGTGCTTGAATGGGGTTCAAGAGGTCGAGAGTTCGAATCTCTCCACCCAGACCAAGAAGGAAAACTAGAAAGACCCGCGCAAATGCGGGTCTTTCGGCGTTTTTGGGCAATCTGGAAAAGGTTTTGCTGTATAAAAACTTGTACTAAACTGGAAGATTTTAGACCGTAATTTTGAAAAACAGAAAGTGAGTGCACACGGGATCACGGATCAGGGGCTTTGAAGAAGGCGTCAAGCTGTTAGTCGATTTCGTTTTTCCCGTCCGCCATGATATGCTGGTACACCTGCTTGAGCATGTTGTGCGTGGAATGGCCGATGATGGACATGGCATATTTGTCAGGCACGTGCAGCGCAAGGAGGACGGAGGCGTAATAGTGGCGCAGCGCATGGAAATGATAGGATAGTCCAAGGCTGGCACAGAGGCGCTCGAACCGGCGAGTGATGGCGTCAGGGCTGAGCGGAACAATAGGGGTATCGTCGCCGACGTCGGAGGGACGTTGGAGATAGGGAGCGGCGGCGAGCGGAATATGGATGTTTCGGACGCCGCTGGAGGTTTCTGCAGCTTTTTTGACCCATTTTCGGTCCGGGCCCTTGGAGAGGGTGTGGCGTATACGCAGAGACTGACCGCAAACGTCAGAGCAGGTGAGAGCGCTGATTTCGGCGCGGCGCAGGCCCATGCAGGAGGCCAGTACGATAACTGGGCGGAAATCAGGAGAGGCGCTTTCCAGCAACAGGCGGACCTGTTCTGCGTCTGGAATATCCAACTCGTGCGGGACCTTTTGTGGAAGACGAACGCGCAGGCGGCGATTCGGTACTACTGCGCTGACCACGGAGGAAATCAGGCCGATCACGCTGCTGGTGGTTTTGGGAGAATGCGACAATGCAAAATCAGAGATAAACGCCTGGACGCGATCGCTGGTGACAGACTGCACAGGGACCATGTGCAGAGGCGCAAGCGCAGTGCGAATGATTCGCCAGTAGGTGGTAAGGGTGCTGGGCGCCAGCACGCCGGCACGATCTGCCACATAGGCGTTTGCGACATCCAGCAGCGAGAGCGGCTGAGCGGCTGCGGATTCGGCACCCATCTCGGTGACGGCAGCCAGGCGCTCAGCCTCGCACTTGGTAGACGCGGTAAAAGATTTGCGTATCGGTTTCCCCGCTCATCCTTGCCAAGATAAGCCTGGCATTGCCAGGATCCGGAGGGTAGTTGTGTAGCGCGTGCCATAGGGACCTCCCTTTGAGGAAAGATGCAGGTCATTTGCCTGTAACTTGCAGGCTTAGTTGACTCACAGTTGACTTATAGTTCACTTTCCGCCGATCAAAAAACAAAAGTCGAGGGCCTTTTAGCAATTCATTTATGGGCAAACTCACAAATGGAATCCATGTTTATCCCAATCACGCCGAATATCATAGGCTTCCTCTTTGGGAGGAACAAGTTTTTCATACATGCCATTTTCAGTGCAGTATTCATAATCGTCGTCAAGAAGACCTATTAACTTATTGATTTCATGCTGAAGGCTATACATTTCTAAGTTAAGATACTCATACGGTTCCAATATTGTGCGCGCATCTTTATGATCAGAGCTTGATAGATCCTTCCAATACGCTTTATGACATTTATGAGCAACATTATCAACTATAGAAATAGTTGATTGTGTCCTTTTGCGGAAATTGATAACAGCATTGCGAAGCGGATTGCACTTTGGATACTTATGCAGTATTAAGGACAACATACAATCATGTGAATATAAAAGATTTGAGAAAAGCACATGAAGTGCCAGCATGCGTGTAACAGCGTGGACATGTTCCTTGTGCGAATACTGTTCTTCTTCTCGCCGTTGGTATTCTTTTAATTGACTTTGAAGGTGTTCCCATTCACGTTTTTTAATGAACATATGAATCCTTTCATATTCCACCTATCAAGATTCCGAAGCAGCGTATTTTTCTTCCGTTAAGGATGGATTGGTAGGAAATGATTCGGCAGTGGTAAGAAGAGTGGCTTGACCGGAAGGATTAAGCGAGCGGTAAATCGTAATCAGACGCTCCTCTTCAGGGGACAGAAACTGGATGTTATCCAACTTTGTCATTTCATCAGCATACAGAAAATTCGCGTCGATGCATAGGACTGACATCAAAGCGATTAGCGTTTCCTCATTAGGCGAGGAAACGCCGTTTTCATAATTGCCGATGGCGGAACCAGTTACTCCAACGAGTTCTCCAAGCTGTCGTTGGGTCAGCTTTTTGGAATTTCGAGCAAGTTTCAATTGTGTGCCAAGAGGCATTTATATCACCTCAGAAGCATGGTATCACAATGATATTAACAAACATTTACGACAATCCAAATTTTCTTGTAATTTTCTATTGGAATCTACAAGATACTTGTGTTATATTGTTTCGGGAACTAAGAATCTTGTAATCAGAGGTGGAACATGAATATCGTTGCGAACAATATTGAGCGCATCATCAACGAGAAAGGCTACAAGAAAAATGCAGTGGCGAGGAGAGCCGGAATCAGCGATCATAAATTGTCCGACATGCTTGGCGGACGAGCAGTGATTAGAGCAGAGATTATACCGAATCTCTCCACCCAGATTTTAAGAAAGTCTCGGAAGCATAAGCGTTTCCGGGGCTTTTTTTGTCCAAATAAGGGCCCTTACCCCTTCATTTGCCCTTTACAGATTCGAAAGACCCCTAATGAGTGCTTCCATGTTGGCGCATGCTTTGCTCCTGAGATCGTCTGTATGGTGGCTGTATGTATCGAGCGTGATCCTGATCGAAGAGTGTCCGAGTGTCTCTGATATTGTGTATATATCATCTCCCGCATGAATAGACGTGACTGCGAAAGTGTGATATGTAATGTAACCATGCAGGAAGGAATGACAGCAGAAACATGGCTTTTGTTGACTGAAAAGTGCCGGCGCGCGCCGATACAGTCAGTGGACTGCGGCGCGCGCCGGCGTTTTGACAGCGGCATGCGTGAAAGGATTTGCAGCGGCCCTCAGGCGAGCCCTGCTTTTTCCCTCAGCTGGTCAACAAAATCCGTATGCTCCCAGGGCAGGTCGATATCCGTGCGGCCGAAATGCCCGTAGGCGGCCGTCTGCCGGTAGATGGGGCGGCGCAGATCCAGGCGGCGGATGATCGCGTCGGGACGCATGTCAAAGGTCTCGCGGACGATGGCGGACAGGCGCTCGTCAGGCAGCACGCCGGTGCCGAACGTATCCACGGTAAAGGATACCGGCTGTGCGACGCCGATCGCGTAGGCCAGGGAAACCTGGCACTTTTTGGCCAGTCCTGCGGCGACGATGTTTTTCGCGGCGTGGCGGGCGGCATAGGCGGCGGAGCGGTCCACCTTGGTCGGGTCCTTGCCGGAGAACGCGCCGCCGCCATGCGGGGCATACCCTCCGTAGGTATCCACGATGATTTTGCGGCCGGTCAGCCCGCTGTCCCCCGCAGGGCCGCCGATCACAAAGCGCCCCGTCGGGTTGATCAGGTACCGCGTTGCGTCCGTCAGCAGCTCCGCCGGGATCACCCGTTTGACCACGCGCTCGATCATGTCCTCGCGGATGGTATCCTGCGCGACATGCTCCTCGTGCTGGGTGGAAATGACGATGGTGTCGATGCCGACGGGCACGCCGTCCTCATAAATCACCGTCACCTGCGCTTTGCCGTCGGGGCGCAGGTAGGCGCACTCCCCCGATTTGCGCACGCGCGAAAGCTGCCGGGTCAGCCGATGCGCCAGCGCGATGGGCATGGGCATCAGCTCCGGCGTCTCGTCGCAGGCGAAGCCGAACATCATGCCCTGATCGCCGGCGCCTGTTTCCTGTTCACTGCCGCCGCGGTTTTCCAGCGCGTCGTTCACGCCCTGCGCGATATCCGGCGACTGGTCATGCAGCGCGACCAGCACAGCGCAGGACGCGCCGTCGAATCCCTTTTTGGCGCGGTCATACCCGATGTCCATTACGACCTCGCGGACGACGTCCTGGATATTCACATAGCCCGTGGTGGTCACTTCGCCCATCACCAGCACCAGGCCAGTCGTCGCGCAGGTTTCGCAGGCGACATGGGCGGTCGGATCCTGCTTCAGGATTTCGTCCAGAACCGCGTCGGAAATCTGATCGCAAATTTTATCAGGATGTCCCTCAGTGACAGATTCTGATGTAAATAAGGTCCTCATTTTGACTCCTTTCAGGGAAAAATCCACTGGACTTCGATTATACTATCGGCCATTCGCACTGTCAAGTGGTTGACAACCGAAGGATTCTCATATATACTATGCGCGTTTGCCGCAGTACGGCACGAAGGAGGGGAAGGACATGCGGAGCAGTGAATTCACGATGGCGCTTACCGCCGCCCTGTTTGCCCTGTCCCGGTCTGCCGGCCGTCTCCCGCAATAGCATTGCGCGTTTTTGAGTTCCGGCTACCGCGTTTGACGGCAGCCGGTTGTTTTATTGTCTGTGACTCATTCATCCGGCATTTTCATCCGACCCATTGATGGAGGAACACTTTCCGTGCATCGTAAAAAGCTTGTCAGGCGTCTTCTCCGGCAGAACGCGCCGTGGTTCATCGGCGCGCTTCTCTGCACGGTCGCCTGCGTCGTGCTGGACTACCTGATTCCCCTGGTACTGGCCGAAACGCTGGACCATTATCTGGGTGACGCGCCAAGCGTGCTGCCCCAGTGGCTGGCCGGACGGATCGGGGTGTACGGCGACCCCGGCTACATGGCGCAGCACCTGTACCTGGCCGGGCTGGCCATCATCCTGCTGAACCTGCTCAACGGCGTATTCTCCTACGGCAAGGGCCGCTTCCAGGCCCTCGCCGGCGAAAACGTGGCCATGGGACTGCGGAATTCCCTGTACGGGCACATTCAGCAACTGCCGTTCTCTTACCATATGCGCTCGGAAACCGGCGACCTGGTACAGCGCTGCACCTCCGACGTCGATACCGTCCGGCGATTCCTGTCCTCGCAGCTGATGTCGGTGGTCAACGCGGTATGTATGATCGTGACCGCGCTGACGGTGCTTTTCAGCAAAAACGTGCGCCTCACGCTGCTGTCCATGCTGATGGTGCCCGCGCTGTTCCTGTTCGCGTTCCTGTTTTTCAAGTGGGTCATCAAGGCGTTCCGCGCCTCGGACGAGGCGGAAGGCCGCATGAGCGCTGTGCTGCAGGAAAACCTGACCGGAGTTCGCGTCGTGCGCGCGTTCGGCCGGCAGGCTTACGAAATCGACAAGTTCAACGTCAAGGTCAAGGACCTGGCGGATAAAAACTTCCGCGTCAGCATACTGCTGGCCATCTATTGGGCGACTGGCGACCTGCTGAGCATGACGCAGTCCATGATCACGCTGCTGACCTGTCTGACGGCCGCGATACAGGGCGAAATCACCCTGGGCGTGCTGGTCATCTACACCACCTATGTGGGCAAGCTGCTCTTCCCGATCCGCCAGCTGGGGCGCATTCTCTCCGACGCGGGCAAAAGCATGGTTGCCCTCGACCGCATCGGGCAGATTTTAGATGAACCGGCCGAGCCCGAAGAGCAGGACACCGTCAAGCCGGACCTGTGCGGGGACATCGTGTTTTCCCACGTGACGTTCGGCTACGGCGGCGATCCCGTGCTGAAGGACCTGTCAATGACCATCCACAGCGGGGAAACCGTCGCCATTCTCGGCGCGACCGGCTCCGGCAAGTCCACCCTGGCGCACCTGCTGCAGCGGCTGTTTCCGCTCACCGAGGGACACATCACCATCGGCGGCGTGGATATCAACCGGATCGACCGCGCCTGGCTGCGTCAGCACATCGGCCTGGTCCTTCAGGAGCCGTTCCTCTATTCCCGTACGATCCGCGAAAACGTCAGCATGGCGCGGACCATCGCCGACGAGGCGGAGGTCACCCAGGCCGTGCGCGACGCCGGCGCGCTCAGCTTTATTCTGGACAGCGAGCATGGCTATGATACGGTGGTCGGCGAGCGCGGTGTGACCCTGTCCGGCGGGCAGAAGCAGCGCCTCGCCATCGCGCGCACCCTGCTCAAGGATAACCATATCCTGATTTTTGACGATTCCCTGTCCGCGGTCGACACACAGACGGACGCGGATATCCGCGCCGCGCTGAAGCGGCGGCGTCAGGACATGACCACGATCATGATCAGTCACCGCGTCAACACGCTGCGCGAGGCGGACCGGATCTTCGTGCTCGAGGACGGGCGCGTGACCCAGCAGGGTACTCACGAAACACTCATGAACGAAGACGGTCTGTACAAACGGGTCTTCCAGCTGCAGACGTCGATAGAGGACGAAGTCCTCTCGGAGGTGTAAGATGTCGTCCACGATTCATGAGCAGGATTATACCCAAAAATTCTCGCTCTCCCTTTGGAAAAAAATCCTTCAATATACGCCCGCCTATCACGGCAAGCTGATCCGGCTCTGTGTCTGGATGGCGGTGACCGCGCTGATCGACCTGGCCTTTCCCCTGATGACGCGCTACGCCATCGATACGCTGATCCCTTCCGGCACGTCGGCCGGCATTCCGCTGTTCTCCGCGGTGTACGCGGCGCTGGTGCTCATTCAGGTGGTGGCCATTTTCCGGTTTTTGTACCTGGGCGGCCAGATCGAGATCGGCGTATGCTACGAATTCCGCAAGATGGGCTTCAAAAAGCTTCAGGAGCTGCCGTTTTCCTACTTCGACCGGATGCCGGTCGGATACCTGATGACGCGCCTGACCAGCGATGCCGTGCGCCTGTCCGAAACGGTCGGCTGGTCGCTGACGGACCTCATCTGGGGAATGGTGACGCTGGTGCTGGGCACCGTGATGCTGCTGTCCATTCATGTGCCGATGACGCTGATCGTGCTGCTGGTCAGCGTACCGCTGGCCCTGGTGACGCACGTGTTTCAGCAGCGGATACTGAAGGCGCACCGACAGGTGCGCAAGCTGAACAGCCAGATCACCGGCGCGTTCAACGAGGGCATCATGGGCGCGAAAACCACCAAGACCATCGTCCGCGAGGCGCAGAACGCCCGCGAATTCGAACAGCTGACGCAGGAAATGCGCAAAAAGTCTGTCAGCGCCGCCTCGCTCTCGGCGCTCTATCTGCCGATCGTGGTTTCCCTGGGCTCCATCGCGACCGCCTACGCGCTGTGGCAGAGCGGCACATTGGCCCTGCAGGGGCTGATGACGCTGGGCACGGTGCAGCTGTTCGTCAATTACACGGTGCAGTTCTTTCAGCCGATCCGCGACATCGCCAATACGTTTTCGGAAATGCAGTCCGCGCAGGCCGCGGCGGAGCGCGTCATCTCACTGATCGAAACCGAACCGGATATCAAAGATACGCCCGAGGTGATCGCGCGCTACGGCGACAGTTTCTCCCCCATTACCGCCAACTGGCCCCCGCTCAGGGGCGATATCGATTTCGAGCATGTCGATTTCCAGTACAAGGACGGCGAGCGCGTGCTCAGCGATTTCAATCTGCACGTGCGCGCCGGCCAGACCATCGCGCTGGTCGGCCCGACCGGCGCCGGCAAATCCACTGTCGTGAACCTGCTGTGCCGGTTTTACGAGCCCACCGCGGGGCGCATCCTGATTGACCATACGGATTACCGTGAGCGCAGCCAGCTGTGGCTGCAGAGTCATCTGGGCTATGTGCTGCAGGAGCCGCACCTGTTCTCCGGCACGGTCATGGACAACATCCGCTACTCCCGCCTGGACGCGACGGACGAGGAGGTCATCCGGGCCGCGCGCCTGGTGCGCGCCGAGCCGTTCATCCTGCGCCTGGAAAACGGGTATCAGACGCAGGTCGGCGAAGGCGGCAATCGCCTT
The DNA here is from genome assembly GCA_946536315.1 of uncultured Clostridia bacterium. Taxonomy (GTDB): domain Bacteria; phylum Bacillota; class Clostridia; order Christensenellales; family Aristaeellaceae; genus UBA4246. The sequence goes on along the minus strand of CAMNEH010000001.1, from coordinate 72,175 downwards.
TCCACCGGGGAAAAGCAGCTGATCTCGTTCGCGCGCGCCCTGCTCGCCGATCCGGCCATCTTTGTGCTGGACGAAGCGACCTCCTCTGTCGATACCGAGACCGAAGCGATCATTCAGGACGCCATCGGACAGGTGCTGAACGACCGGACTTCCTTTATTATCGCGCATCGCCTGTCGACCATCCGCAACGCCGACCGGATCCTGGTGATCGACCACGGCCGGATCATCGAAGATGGCACACACCGTGAACTGCTGAAGCAAAAGGGCGTATACTGGCGGCTTTACACCAACCAGTTCCGCGAGGAACGGCTGCAGACGCTGCTGCAATGAACCGGCAGGAGGAACCACCATGACGGACCAACCGACACTGTTTGACACCCCGCTGAGCCAGCCGCTCGCAGCGCGGCTGAGGCCGCGCGACCTGACCGAATACATTGGCCAGCGTCACCTGCTGGGGGAAGGAAAAATCCTCCGCCGCCTCATCGAAGCGGATACCATTTCGTCCATGATATTCTGGGGACCGCCGGGGGTGGGAAAAACGACGCTCGCGCGGATCATCGCCAATCACACGCGCAGCCGTTTCATTGACTTTTCCGCCGTGACCAGCGGCATCAAGGAAATCCGGGCCGTGATGGAGCAGGCCGAGAACGCCCGGCGCTTCGGTGAGCGCACCATCCTGTTCGTGGACGAAATCCACCGATTCAACAAGGCGCAGCAGGACGCCTTCCTGCCCTATGTGGAGCGCGGAAGCATCATCCTGATCGGCGCGACGACCGAAAATCCCTCATTCGAAATCAACGGCGCGCTGCTCTCCCGGTGCAAGGTATTCGTACTGAACGCGCTGACGCAGGAGGATATCGCCACCCTGCTGCGCCGCGCGCTCACCGACGAGCGCGGCTTCGGCGGCCAGGCGATCGAAATGCCCGACGATGTGATCGACATCATCGCGGCGTTCGCCAACGGCGACGCGCGCATGGCCCTGTCCACCCTGGAGATGGCCGTGCTGAACGGTGATCTGGACGGGCAGACCGTCCGCGTGACGCGCCAGACCGTGGAGCAGTGCACCAGCAAAAAGTCGCTGCTGTATGATAAAAAAGGGGAGGAGCACTATAACCTGATCTCCGCGCTGCACAAGTCCATGCGGAATTCTGACCCGGACGCCGCGGTATACTGGCTCAGCCGGATGCTGGAATCCGGGGAGGATCCGCTGTATATCGCACGTCGGATCGTGCGTTTCTCAGCGGAGGACGTCGGCCTGGCCGATCCCCGCGCCATGGAGCTGGCGGTGGCCGCGTACCAGGCCTGCCACTTCATCGGGATGCCCGAATGCAGCGTACACCTGACGGAGATCGTGGTCTATCTCTCCCTCGCGCCGAAGTCCAACGCCATGGAAACCGCGTATATGGCCGCGAAGGCGGATGCGCTGAACATGCTGGACGAGCCGGTGCCGCTGGTGATCCGCAACGCTCCGACCGTGCTCATGAAGCAGCTGAATTATGGGAAGGGCTATCAGTACGCCCACGACTACAAAGAAAAAATGACCGCCATGCAGTGTCTGCCTGACAGTCTGAAGGACCGGACCTATTACCGCCCCACGGACCAGGGGCTGGAGCCGCGCTACCGCGAGCGTCTGGAGGCGATCAAAGCCTGGAAGGCCGCGGAACGCGAGCGCCTGCGCGGTCAGCCCGCTTCCGACGGGGCTTGACCCGACGCCTCCGCGAACATGCGCGCCATCAGCGCGGCGGACTGCTCTCCCCCGCTGGTCTGCAGCGAAACGCCGCCCTTTTCCCGTGCGCTGAGCAGGCCACGCTCAGCCAGTACGCGCTTCAGCTGGCGCACGGTGCCCGCATTGCCGTCCAGCACCGCGGTCGACGCAGGAAAATAGGACGCGATCAGCGGACGCAGAAAGCAGTAATGCGTACACCCCAGCACGACCGCGGCCACCGGCTGATCCCGATACGGCGCGAAGAGCGTCCGCAGGTACGCCCGCAGCGCGTCCGAGCCGCGGTCTCCCGCTTCCACAAATTCCATGAGCCCGGGACAGCTGAGCGAAACGGCCTGCTGTCCGAAGCGCGCGTACAGACGCGCGTATTTTTCACTGCCCAGGGTGCCGGGGGTCGCCATCACCAGCCGCAGGCCGGGACGCTCCAGCTCAGCCGCCGGTTTGAGCGCGGGTTCCATGCCGATCACCGGGATAGAATAAGCGGCCCGCAGCGCCTGCGCCGCTTCCGCCGTCGCGGTATTGCACGCGATCACCACCGCCTTCACCTGCTGCGAAAGCAGGCCTTCGACCACATTGAACGCCAGCGCGCGCACCTCTTCCGTCGACTTGGTGCCGTAAGGGGCGTTTTTCGTATCCCCGAAATAGATGAAACGTTCGCCCGGCAGCTGGCGGACCGCCTCCGCCAGGACGCTCAGCCCGCCGACGCCGCTGTCAAACACGCCGATCGGCGCGTCGCTTAATGCCATCATTCGCCTTCCTCCAGCCATTCAGGCTTCTCGCCGCGGCCGGCCTGAAGCAGCGCATTAAAGAAGGTGACGACGTTATCCTCGTTGCCACTGTTGACCGCGATCGTCATCACGGCGTTGCGGTTATCAAACTGCATGCCATCCATCAGGCCGTACAGCGCGTCCGTCGGCACCCCGTACAGGTGAGCCTGCGCCTCGCCGGATTCATCGTCAATGACCGTCAGCCTCGCAGTATCCACGCTGAGGCCGTCGATATTGATACGGCCCTGCGCCACATAATCATCCAGCGGAATAAACACGCCGTTCAGCGCGAAGCTCTTGAACACGTCCTGCGGCAGGAAATAGATATCCCCCTCCCCCGCCGCCAGCCGGACCGTGAGGGTCATGTTGGTATAATAATCCTCCACCCCGCCGGGCAGCAGGGACACGCCCTCCACCAGCTCCATGTCCGGGGTCGCCTCTTCCCAGATGGGCTTCAAAAACGCTTCCACCATCTCATCGGAAGCGGTCGCGCTCATGATATACACATCGATCCGTTTATCCTGCGGCGAACGATAGGCCGTCTGCGTGTACAGCAGATCCCACCCAAACCAGCAAACCGCAATAATCAGCAGGTACTTCCAAATGTCATACGCGAAATGATTTCTCATCCTCGCCCTGCGATAATCGCTCACTGCCTGCATGATCACGCCTCCCCGCGACACTGTTCTATGAATATGTTTTATTATATCCAGTCACGCCAAAGAATACAAGCGGTCGTCCCATTGTTGAACGAATTATGCTATATTCCTGCCTGTCCGCGCCGGACGTTTTGTGATTGGCTCTCACAAAAAACAAAGAGAAAACAATCCCTCACTTTTTTGAATATTTGCTGTGTGGTACAATAGGATGTGCAGTAAACTATATTTTCAAGGAGGGAACACTGATGAAAAAGTTGCTGAGCATACTGTTGATCTGCGCGCTGCTGACACCGGTGGCCGCACTCGGCGCGGGTACAACCTATACCGAGCTGTACTCGTCCGAGCTGAAAACACTGGATTATCTGGACAGCACCCTGACCGCGCTGACCACCTTCGCTTACAACTGTGAGCTTGGCCTGGTGTATTATGACAATTTCGGCCTGCTCCGTCCAGGCGTCGCGAAAAACTGGTCCGTCTCCGAAGACGGCACGGTATACACCTTCTATCTCCGCGACGATGTGGAGTGGGTGGACTACCGCGGCAATGTGGCTGCCAAGCTGACCGCGCAGGACTTCGTGACGGCTGCGATGCATATCCTGGACCAGGAAAACCCCACCAGCATCGCGAACACGCTGTACAATAACCTGGTCGGCGCGAAAGCGTACTATGACAAGGAAACCGACGACTTCAACACCGTCGGCATCAAGGCGCTGGACGACTACACGCTGCAGTACACCCTGCTGGGCCCGAGCGCGTACTTCCTCAAAATGACGGGCAATAACGTCTGGTTTCCCATCCCGACGGACTTCTATTTTGAGCATCAGGACACCTTCGGCACCAGCGCGGAAGACCTGCTGTACAACGGCGCGTACTATTGCAGCAGCTATGAGTACGAGTACGAGCGCGTGATGGAGAAGAACCCGCATTATATCAATGCGGACCTGATCAGCATTGATACCGTGATCTTCCGCTACAATAAGGAAGCGACCGCCAACGGCGCGGAGCTCTTCCTGCGCGGTGACACGGACAAGGTGACCCTGACCAACGACATCGCCAAGGAATGGATGAACTCCGCCGACCGTCAGGATAAATATCAGTCCGCGCCGCTCAACAACATGTCCTACTGGATCGCGTTCAACTTTGACCCGCAGTTCGAGGCGGAGTTTGAGCCGGACAACTGGCGCGCGGCGGTCAATAACGTCAACTTCCGCAAGTCGTTCTTCTACGGCTTCAACAGCTACACCTATAACTCCGTGATCAACGAATGGAACTACAAGACCAATACCCTGACCACCTTCACCCGCACTGACCTGGTCACCGTCGACGCGCAGGACTATACCATGCTCGGCGGGCTGGATGAGTACGCTGTTCAGGATACTCTCTACAACGAAGAAAAGGCGCTGGCCTTCAAGGCCGCGGCGCTCGAAGAGCTCAGCGGCCAGGTGACCTTCCCGGTCAAGGTCAAGGTGACCTACAATACCAGCGGCACGACCTCCACCCGCTACCAGGTGCTCGAGCAGCAGCTCGAAAAGCTCCTCGGCGCGGACTATATCGATATCATCCTCTCCCCCTACAGCGGCTCGAGCTTCAACAGCGACGTGCGCAACGCCGGCAACTGGGCCATGATGGAGCTCGGCTGGGGCCCCGACTACGCGGACCCGATGAGCCAGTTCGACCCCGTGCTCAAAGCCTCGATCGGCAAAAACTGGGGCAAGGTCTACCTCGCCACGGAATACTATGACGAGGCGCTCGGCTACGGCGACGTGGAAAAAGCCGCGCTGGCGGCCGACGCGATCAAGAGCGACTTTGACGCCCGCTACATCGCGTTCGCCGAAGCGGAGAAGCTGCTGCTGGACGAAGCCTTGGTCATCCCCGCGTACCGCGGCGGCGGCGGCTTCATGGCCTCCCGTATCGTGCCGTTCACGCAGTGCACCGGCCAGATGGGCGACGGCGGCGCGCGCAACGCGATCGTCTTCGCGAGCATGTCCGATCACCCCATCAGCGAGAACGAATACCAGGCGGCCCTCGCACAGTATCTGCTGGACCGTGAAGCGGCCCGACAGGCGTATGTCACCGAAAGCGCCGGCTACCAGATCGAAGCGAAATAATCCCGCGTCCTGACCGCCAGGGACATGAATAGGCTCGCTTGTTCATGTCCCTGTTTCGTATTGACCGAGTAAGGAAGAAAGTGCCTATGCTGAAATACATTGGAAAACGGCTGCTGCAATCCCTGCTGACGCTGTTCATCATCGTGAACGTTGTCTTTTTTCTGATGCGGCTGATGCCGGAGGAAGGCTATTTCGGAGAAGAATACGATAAGATGGAACCGGCCCAGATCGAGGCCGCGCTCGAGGCCATGGGCCTTCGGGACCCGATTCCCGTGCAGCTGGTGCGCTACTATCACCAGCTGCTGCACTTCGACTTCGGGAAGTCCATCACCGTACGCCCCAAGGTGAACATCAGCAGGATCATCCAGCAGAAAGCGCCGTATTCGATCCGCTTTGGCCTGGCCTCCGTGCTGCTGTCGCTGGTCGTCGGCATTCCGATGGGCACCATCATGGCGCTGAAAAAAGGGAAGGCGGCCGATAAAATCGGCAACGGCTATATCGTCATCATCAACGCCGTGCCGGCTGCGGTTTACTACCTGTTCATACAGCTGTACGGCTCCGGAATGTTCAATCTGGACATTCTCTATAACGAACGCAAGGCCATTTCCGCCCTGCTGCCCATCATCAGCATGTCGCTGGGCGGAACCGCGTCCTACGCCATGTGGACGCGGCGATATGTCGTGGACCAGCTGAACAAGGACTACGTCAAATTCGCCCGCGCGAAAGGTCTTTCCGAACGGAAAATCACCTTCGGACACATGCTGCGCAACGCGCTCGTCCCCATGGCGCAAAACCTGCCGGCCAATATCCTGCTGACGATTTCCGGCTCGATCTATATCGAATCCCTCTATTCCATCCCCGGGATGGGCAACCTGCTGTTATCCGCAATCAGCCGCCAGGACAATCCGCTGGTCCAGGCGCTGGTGCTGATTTATTCGTCCCTTGGCATTTTCGGCCTGCTGCTGGGCGACCTGCTGATGGTGGTCTGCGACCCGAGAATCAAGCTGGTACGGGGAAACGAGGCGCTCACATGAAAAAAGTGGACCACCTGGAAAAAAGCATCGAAGAGCAGATCGCTTCGCTGGGCGGCGACGCGCTGTTCACCCGCGAAGGGTTCGATCCCACCATGGCGGAGATGGGCGGGTATTCGGATTACTCCTACTGGCGTTCTACCTTCAAGGCCTTTTTGAACAACCGACTGGCCCTCGTCTGTCTGATCATTCTGGTGGTGCTGCTGCTGTTTACGCTCATTCAGCCTTTCCTGCCCGGACAGCATACGGCCACCGAGATATTCTGGCGCGATGATGGACGCGTGGACGCCAACCACGCGCCGGACAGCCAGTTCATTTTCGGCACCAACGCCATCGGCCAGGATCTGTGGGCGCGGATCTGGAACGGAACGCGCACCTCGCTCCTGATCGGTGTCTGCGTGGCCGCCTGCAACGCGCTGCTGGGCATCCTGGTCGGCGCGCTGTGGGGGTATGTCAGCAGCCTGGACCGGCTCCTGACCGAGGTTTACAATGTTGTGCACAACATTCCGCGCAACATCATCCTGATCCTGGTCTCCTACCTGACCAGGCCGGGCATCGGCACGATCATTTTTGCGATGTGCGTCACCGGCTGGCTGCCGATGGCCCGATTCATCCGCAATCAGATCGTCACCATCCGCGACCTGGAATATAACCTCGCCAGCCGGTGCCTGGGCACGCCCACCAGCCGCATTATTTTCAAAAACCTGCTGCCCTACCTGGTGTCCGTCATTACGCTGCGCGTCGCCCTCGCCATTCCCCAGGCCATCGGCAGCGAGGTCTTCCTCACCTACATCGGCCTGGGCCTCCCGGTCACCATTCCCTCGCTGGGCAACCTGATCAACGAAGGCCGCGCGGTCATGATGGCCGCCAGCTCGCGGTACCAGCTCCTATTCCCGGCGCTGGTCCTGAGCGTCATCACGATCTCCTTCTATATCATCGGCAACGCGTTCGCCGACGCGGCCGACCCCAAGAATCACGTGTAAGGAGGCGTCGTCATGGAACAAAACGAAGTCATCCTGAGCGTGCGCGACCTGGAAGTTCAGTTTACCCTGCGCGGACAGACACTGACGGCCATCCGCGGCATCTCGCTGGACCTGCTGCGCGGCGAAAGCCTGGCCATTGTGGGCGAGTCCGGCTCCGGCAAGTCCGTGTTCACCAAGTCCTTTATGGGCATGCTGGACAACAACGGACACGTATCCGGCGGATCCATCCTGTACAAGGGCCAGGACCTGGCCAAATACACCAGCTCCGCGGAATGGCGGAAGATCCGCGGGCACGAAATCGCGATGGTCTTTCAGGACCCCATGACCTCGCTGAACCCGCTGAAGACCGTGGGACGGCAGATTCAGGAGGCGGTAGAGCTGCACCAGGGTCTCAAGGGCAGGGCTGCCCGGCAGAAAACCATCGAATACCTGACAGACGTGGGCATTCCCGCGCCCGAGAAGCGCTACAGGCAGTACCCGCACGAGTTTTCCGGCGGAATGCGCCAGCGCGCCGTGATCGCGACCGCGATGGCCTGCAATCCCGAAATCCTCATCTGCGACGAGCCGACGACCGCGCTGGACGTCACGATTCAGGCGCAAATCATCGAGTTGCTGCGCGACATGCAAAAAAAATACCACCTCACGATCATCTACATCACGCATGACCTGGGCGTCGTCGCCAAGGTCGCGGATCGGGTGGCGGTCATGTATGCCGGCGACATCATCGAGATCGGCACCAGCTATGAAATTTTCTATCACGCCCGGCATCCATATACCTGGGCGCTGCTCTCCTCCCTGCCACAGCTGGGGGTCAAGGGAGAGCCGCTGTTCTCCATTCAGGGCACGCCGCCCAACCTGTTCAAGGCCATCGAGGGCGACGCGTTCGCGCCGCGCAATCCGTATGCGCTGAAAATCGATTACCTGATCCGGCCCCCGTATTTTGAGCTGTCACCGACCCACAAGGTGCGCAGCTGGCTGGAGGACCCGCGCGCGCCGGAAACCGCGCCGCCGGACACTGTCCAGCGCATGATGGCGAGAGGAAGGGAGGCCGCCGACCGTGTCTGAACAATCAAGGGAAAAGCTGCTGGAGGTCCGGGATATACACGTTGTATTCGGCAAGGGCCGCAAACGGTTTGAAGCCATTCGCGGCGTCAGCTTCGATATTTATCAGGGTGAAACGTTTGGCCTGGTCGGAGAATCCGGATCCGGTAAAACGACCATCGGCCGCGCCATCATCCGCATCAATCCGGTCAGCCAGGGCGAAATCCTTTACCGCGGAGAAAAGATCAGCGGGCGTATCCGCCCGGAGACCCAGCGAAAGGTCATCCGGAATATTCAGATGATCTTCCAGGACCCGATGGCCTCGCTCAACGAGCGCGCGAAGGTCGATTACATCGTATCCGAAGGGCTGTACAACATCAAAGGCTTCTCCACGGAGGAGGAGCGCCGTGAAAAGGTCCGCAAAGCCATGCTGGACGTGGGCCTTCCCCCGGAATTTGCCAGCCGGTTTCCGCACGAGTTTTCCGGCGGCCAGCGCCAGCGGATCGGCATTGCGCGCACGCTCATCATGAACCCTGAGCTGGTCATCGCGGATGAACCCATTTCCGCGCTGGATGTTTCCATCCGGGCCCAGGTGCTCAACCTGCTGATGTCGCTGCAGCAGCAGTACGGGCTGACCTATCTGTTCATCGCGCACGACTTGTCCATCATGCGATTCATTACCAACCGTCTCGGGGTCATCTACAAGGGCCAGATCGTTGAGCTGGGCGATACGGAAACCATCTTCCGCCATCCGCTGCACCCGTATACGAAGGCCCTGATTTCGGCCATTCCTCAGCCGGACCCGCTCACGGAGCGCGACCGCGTGACCACTCCCTACGATCCATCAGTACACCATTACGGCCAGGAACAGCCGCAGCTGACCGAGGTGGAGCCCGGACACAGCGTGCTGGCCAGTAGGGAAGAGCTTGAAGCCTGGCGAAAGGCGCTTCAGTAACCTCTGCCGGAGACAATGTCCGCCCAATTGATCCGGTTTACCCATCAAATATTCGGTTTACCTGTCGGCCGCGCGGGCAAAGCGGCAGGTAAACACCAGGCGGCCATCGTCCGCCATCCGCGCGGAGATCGCAGCGCCATGCTTTTCGATGATGGCCGACGCGATGGCCAGCCCGATCCCAAAGCCGGACCGTTTGTCCTTGCTGCGCGAAGCGTCCGCGCGGTAAAAGCGATGGAACAGCTGATCGCACTGCTCCCTGGTCAATGGCTCAGCCACCTCGTTGGAAACGGTCAGCAGCGCGTAACGGCCTTCCGCCTTCGCTTCAGCGATGACCGCGCCGTCCCCTGCCGCGTACTTCATGGCATTGTCACACAGCACAGAGATCAGACGCTGCACGGACGCGCGGTCGCCGGTGATTTTGACCGTATCGTCCGCGCGCACGGTCAGCTCGCGGCCGGAAAACTCGGCCATCGCTTCGAACGGCTCCGCTGTCTCCCTGAGCAGCGCGCCGAGGGAAAGCGTCTCCATCCGCAGGGGGGCTCCCTCCTCCTCCATCCGTGAAAGATAGACCAGCTCATCCACCAGCCGCCGCATCATGGCGGCCTGTTTTTGTGTGCTCGCGACCCACTGATTGCCCGGCGACTCCATCTGCAGCAGCTCCATATTGGTAGAGATCACCGTCAGCGGCGTCTTGAGCTCGTGACTCGCGTCGGTGATAAAGCGTTTCTGCTGCTCCATATTCCGCAGCGTCGGAGCGATGGCCTTCCGGCTGGCCAGCGTCATGATCAGGCAGGCCAGCGCGATGCCGCCCAGGCACGCGGCCGCTGAGATCAGCGCCAGCGATCGCACAGCCGCCATCGACGTTTCGACGTTCAGCAGGGTGACGGTTCTTCCGCCCGACTTCTGGTACTGCACGATATACAGGTAATCCGGCAGAAAGCCGCTGTCCCGGCCTGCGCTCACCGCCTGACCCACCAGGACGGCAGCGGCCTCTTCATCGGGATCCACGGCTTCCTCCAGGTCATACAGCTGCACCTCACCGCCGGGGCTGACATACGCGCCGAACCAGCTCGATTGGCTGATCAGGTTGCGGGTGTGCTTGCTCTTTCCTTTCAGCCGGAGACCCAGGCCCGCCTTCATATCCGCCTGCGACGATTCAGCCAGGAACTCAGCCGTACCCTGAAGCTCCGCGCGCACACTGAGCCAGTTGACCAGATTCACGATGCCGGTCACCAGCACCATCGCCACCGAGAGCGCGATCACGGCGATCCGGATAAAGCGGCGTTTCAGCTTCCTGATCATTCCTTTTTCTCCAGCGAGTAACCGCTGCCGCGGTGTACCCGGATTTCCGCCCGTGTACCGAGCTCTGCCAGCCGCTTGCGCAGCTGCGATATATTGACCCAGACCACATTGATTTCCGCTTCAGAATCCCAGCCCCACACGCGTTCCATCAGCTGCTGAACGGAAAACAGCAAATGCGGATTCTCCATCATCAGCGCCAGCAGCTGATAGCTTTTCCCGGTCAGACGCATCGTCTTTCCGTCACAGCTCAGTTCGCAGCTGCCCTTGTCCAGACTGAGGTCTTCAAAGGTCACTACGTCCGGTACATAGGCCTCCCGCCGCCGGAGCATGGCCCGGACGCGGGCGAGGAGCTCGCTGGCATTGAATGGCTTGGGCAGATAATCATCCGCCCCCGCGTCCAGCCCGGACACCCTGTCCTCCACCGCGTCCCGCGCGGTCAGCAGCATGCAGGGCACGGCGACGCCCCGGGCGCGAAGCGTCCGCAGGGCGGTGACGCCGTCCATTTCCGGCATCATCCAGTCCAGGATGATGCCGTCATAGTGACCGTCCTCCGCATAGTTCACCGCGCTCTGGCCGTCCCCGACCGTATCCACGGCATACCCGGACCGCTCCAGCAAAGCGGTCACTGCCGCTGCAAGGTCCCGGTCGTCTTCCGCAAACAGCAGCTTCATCCGTGCATCCTCCTCCGCTCACCTGCGCCGGCGGCCGCCTCCGCCAAACCCCTGATTGCCAAAGCCCTGGTTCCCCCCGCCGCTCAATGAGTGGCTCATTGTGCCTGCGAAGACCTGCGCTTCGCCCGAGAGGAGCGTCAGCGCGTCGCCATCCGCCAGCCGGTCCGATGAGATCAGCACCGTATCATACGCGTTTTCAGGATCAAAGACAGCGAGCGTGTCACCGTCGCCGTTCAGCAGCGTGATCGGCCCCTGCTCCCCCTGAACGGATACGCTCAGTATGCTCTGGCCGGTCAGCTGCGCCGTATCCTGCATCACGCCGCCCGTGCTGGCGACCAGCAGCGTGCCGCCGCTGACCGTCCCCGACCCGTTGAAATCGATCGCGCCCTCGCCGGTCCGGCTCGCCGCCCATACCCCGGTGACGCCGCCGGTGATCAGGATGCTGCCGTTGCTGTCCAGCGCGTCCCCGCCCGCGATGGCCGTGAGCGTGCCGCCTGAAATGGCCAGCATGGCGCTGTCGCCCCGCGAGAAACGATCGTTGCCGCGTCCGCCGAAGCCAGACTGATCATTGCCACCCGCAGCGTTCACCGCGTCGTCTGACGCGACGATCCGCAGGCTGCCCCCGGCGATGGTCACATCCGTGCCCTCGACACCCTCATAGCACTGCGAAATATCGATCACGCCGCCGTCTACCCGCATCGACGCGTCCGCGTGCAGTCCATCGTCACCGCTGCGGACGCTCAGGCTGCCGCCGCTGACGGTGACATTCGCCGCGTGCAGGCCGTCGTCGGCGCAGTCGAGCGCCAGCGTACCGTCCAGCACCGTCAGGTCCGTCGCCGCCTTGATGCCCTTCTGTGAGACAGCATTGTCGCCGGTCTGGCGGACAGGTTCCGTCCAGCCGCGGCCCCAGCCGCCGTTCTTACCGGAGGAACGCGCCTGCATTTCCCCCGCGCCGTCGCCCGTCTGCACTGTCACGTTCCCGCCGCTGATGACCACCCAGCCTTTCCCTTCCGCGTCCTCTCGGGTACTGACAATGCCATCCCCACCGGCCGTCACGCGCAGCTCCCCGTCCAGGACAAGCACCGAATTCCGTCCGCGCAGCCCGTCGTTTACCGCGTCGATGGTCACACGGCCGCCCGCAAGGACCAAATCGGCCTTGCTCTGTATGCCGTGCTTCGCCGTGCCGTGCGCGGTCAGCTCGCCGGCGCCGTTGATGGACAGGTCATCCTCCGCGTACAGCGCGGCGCCGATCTCATCGTCGCCGTCCTGCACCTTTGCGCCGTCGGTCAGCGTGTTCGAGGTCCCCTCGGCGAGGGTGACGATCAGCTTGTCCGCCTGTTTTTCATAGATCGCCGGCCCCTGCGGACTGGTGATGGAAACGCCGTTCAGGATCAGCCTGACCTTGTCATCCTTCCCCGCTTCGATGATCACCTGGCCCTGCCATACGCCGGAGAGAACATAGTCTCCCGCGGCTGAGATGGTCAGCGTCGTCGGGGACAGCGCGCTCAGGTCAATGACTTCCGCCTTGGCAGGGCTCCAGGACGCGTCCACGTCCCTGGCCTTGTAGAGAGTCGTCACGTCGACTGTCTCCGCGGTCGCGGCTGCCGGCCGCGCGGGGAACGCCGACAGAATGGCCAGCGACACCAGCAGGGCAACCGCCCGCCCGAAATGATGTTTCCTCATTCTTTTTTCTCCTGATACAGTATCACGCTCCGGGCGATGCCGCATACGCACAGCGCCGTGAGCAGGCCGCAGGAAATCGGGTGATCGACAAAATTCATCATTGGGTTGAACTGGTCCAGCACCAGAAAGGTCAGAAACATCAGCGACAGGATGACTGTCAGGTGGCTCAGCAGCGCTTTCAGCTTACTCATGCTCGTTCACCTCCGCGATCAGCAGCGCGTCGCTGCTGGTCCGGCCTCCGCCGGACGGGTTGTTGATGACCGCGTCCTGCCACACCATGATGGAGCTGTTGCCGCCATCCAGGTTATAGGCCGCCACGCAGCCGAGGTCCTCAAACAGCCGGCTCAGATCAGGCAGGCTGATGCCCGCCGACTCACCGCGCCCGTCCACCACGATCATGCAGTAATGCCCCGACTCATAGTACCCGATCGCTGTGCGCGGGTTCGCGGAAATGATGCGGCTGGTGCTCGAAAAGGCCGACAGCGCGCTCCCGTCCGCGTCCAGCAGCGCCGGGCCGAAGGTCCATGCCTGCCAGGCGCCGTCGCGCACAGCGTCCTCCACGGAAAACGACGAGCCGGGCATCACGCGCATCGTGCCGTCATAGTACAGGACGCACACATCGCAATTGGTGCGGTTGGCCCGGTAGATGACGCCGTTGCGGATCACCACGCCCTCGTTGGTATTGCCATAATAATCGCCGTTGATGGCCAGCAGCGCGTTGTTGATCAGCGCCATATGGCTGATGCTGTCGCGGTAGCCCGTGCCGTAAGTATTGTTCGCCATGGCGGACTGGAAGCAGGTGATGTCCCGGACATAGATATCCGCCAGGTAGTACGTGATGCGTCCGTCAGCGGTCGTCTCCTCCGTCACGGTGACCGAGATGTCCGGACTGGTGTAGCTGTTGTCCGTGACCTGTACAGTGTCCGTATACCGGTCGGCAAATTTATCCGCGATGGGCGTATCGTCGGCCGTTTCGCTGACCACCGTCTCCTCCGTCAGCGCGCTGCCGCCCTTGCTGCCGTTTTCGCTGCCATTCCGCCCGCCGTTCCGGCCACCGCTGTTCCGGCCGCCGCTCCTGGCGGACTGGGTATAGGTCGCAGAGACATCGCTGCTTCCGGAAGCCGCCAGCACCAGCGAGCTATCCAGCCAGTGGGTACCGGACGGCGTTTTATATGGGTTCTCGATGACGATGCCCATGGACGTCTGCTGCCGGGGCAGCACGTGGTGAAACAGTGCGAAGACGATCAGTGCGATCACCGTGCAGACCACATCAATACACAAACGGCGCAGCACTGGGTGCTTTTCTGCTTTGCTCATGGTTGAATGCCCTCCTTTGCACGGAAGCGCTCACGCTTCCCAGGCAAAAGAATAACGCCGCAACCTTAAACCAAGCTAAAGGCTGCGGCGTTTGGGCAACAATTTATCTTTCTTTTCCGTGGAAGAACAGTCCGAGCATGCCGGGACCGACGTGCGCGCCGGAGAACGGCTCATGCTGGCAGATCTGAATATTGGCATCCGGCGTCACACCGCGGACCAGCTCCGCGAGGGTTTCAGCGTCGTCCAGGCAATCGCCGTGGGAAATAAAGACCGTCGGAGAGGGCACCTCCAGACGCTTTTCCCGGTATTTCTGCACAAGGCTTTCAATGGCCTTGCGCCGTCCGCGCACCTTCCCGCAGGAAACGATATGCCCTTCCTTGTTGCCATACAGAATGGGCTTGATATTGAGCACCGTGGCCATGGCGGCGGTCACGCCGTTGACCCTGCCCGTCTTCTTCAGGTAATTCAGGTCATCCACGGTGAAGTACTGGCAGGTATGGGGAACGTCCTCGTCCAGCACGCGCGCGGCCGCCTTCGCGTCCATCCCCTCCCGGCTGAGCTGCGCGGCGCGAATCGCGAGCAGGCCGTTGCCGAAGCCGCAGCCCTTGGAATCCACGATGTGGACAAAACGGCTCCGAAACTGTTCCATCAGCTCCTGCGCGGCGACAGTCGCCGCGTGGTAGGTCCCGCTGATGCCTGAGCTCATCGAAATATAGATCACGTCCAGCCCCTGCTTCAGCTTGGGCATGAACTGCGAAAGAAAGAGCTGCGTATTGAGCAGGCTGGTGCGCACGATCGTGCCATGGCGCAGGGATTCATAATATGCGTGCGCGTCAAACCGGTCGATGTCGCCCGCATAGGCTTCTTCTTTCCCGTTGACGCTGAAACTGCAGGGCAGGAGGCTGATCCCGTCCAGAAACTTCTTCGGCAGATTCGCGCTGCCGTCCGCAAATACTGCAAAGGCCATCTCTCTTTTCCCTCCATACTGGCCTATTATACCTTGCGTACACTGTGAAATGCAATACCCGAAATCGTAAAACTTCGGACAAAAGGGACAGCCAGTTACTTGTTACCCAGCTGCTGACGCTCGACCAGCTCAGCAAAGATGCCGTTCCTGGCCATCAGCTGTTCGTAGGTGCCATCCTCCGCGATCTTTCCGCCGTCGATCACCAGGATCCGGTCGCAGTTTTTGATCGTGGAGAGGCGGTGCGCAATGATGATGCGGGTGCACTTCATGGTGTCCAGCGCCTCTGAGACCTTCTTCTGCGTGATGTTGTCCAGCGCTGAGGTCGCCTCGTCGAAAATCAGGATTTTCGGCTTAGGCGCGATCGCGCGGGCGATCATCAGCCGCTGGCGCTGACCGCCGGAGATCGTGCCGCCGCCTTCCTGGAGGATGGTGTTCATGCCCATGGGCATGTCGCGGATGTCGTCCGCGATCCCGGCGATTTCCGCCGCCTTCCATGCGTCCTCCAGCTTTAGCGTCGGCGCGGAGATGACGATATTGTCAAAGATGCTGCCGGAGAAGAGCCGGCCATCCTGCATCACCGTGCCGATCTGGCGGCGCAGCGAGCGCAGGTCCAGGCGCTGCAGGTCCTTGCGGTCATAGTTGATGACGCCGCGCGAGGGTTTTTCAAAGCCCAGCAGCAGGCGCACCAGCGTGGACTTGCCGCAGCCGCTCCGGCCGACGATGGCCACGTACTGACGCGCCGGGATGGTGAGGCAGAAGTCCTCGAACAGCGGCTTGCTCTCCGGATCGTACCCGAAGGTCACGTGCGACAGCTCGATGCTGCCGGACAGACGCGTCACCGTTTCCCGGGCATCCGCGGTTTCAGGAACGGCGGCCAGGAACGGCCCGATGATTTTAATGATCGGTCGGATGGACGCCGCGGACAGCGCCATGGCGGCCAGCGACGAGAATGCGGAGGAGATATACGCGTACGCGGAGTTGAACGCATAATAATCCGCCACGCTCACGCCGTTTCGGACAGACACATAATAGACCACCGCCGTCCCGATCATCGAGATGGCCGTGGTGATGACCGCTGACAGACGGATGATGGCCGGCGGATTGTACGTCAGCTCAGAGCTGCGGACATACGTCTGGGACCACTTGCTGAAGGCGCGGTTTTCTGCGCCGCTCAGGCGGATTTTCTGTATGCCCGTGATCAGCGAGTAAACCAAGCCGCGCTCCTTCGCGCTGTATACCATTTTTTCCGAATCGATGCGCATCTGCACCGAAGCGGAGAGCAGACTGACCCCCAGCGTCAGCAGCGTGACCAGCAGGCTGGGCCATACCAGGCTCGGCGCGAACGCGGAGATCTGGCCGAGATACACCAGTGAGAACACGCCGGTCACCGCCGTGGAAAACACGGAATTCACAATGGTCGTGCAGAGGCTGTCCATGTAGCTGATGTACTGGTTCAGCTCGCCGGCGGAATACAGCTTGAAGAACGACGTCGGCAGCGAAAGGATGCGCATCATGGTCGCCGCGCTCACATCCACATTCATTTTGTAGCGGATGCGGTTGAGCAGCAGGGCGCGGATGATGGCGATCAGAATGCTGCCGATCGAAGCGAACAGCATGAACAGCATGACCGCCAGCAGCAGCCGTTCGCTGCCCGAGGAGATCACCGGCCCGATCAGGATCTGGTTCAGCTTGGGCATCAGCATGCCGACCAGCGTGATCGCCAGGGCGGCCAGCGCAAAGCTGACCAGGTCGCGGACCGTCAGGCAGCTGTACATGTATTTGAGCAGATCCCGGATCGTCAGCGCGCGCAAAGGCAGCGGGCGGTAGAAGCACAGCGCTTCACGGCTGATATTGTCCTCCTGCTTGGCATTCACACGGACGCGCTGGCCGGTTTTGGGATCGGTATACTCATAGCCGCCCAGGTCGGAGGGCAGCACCGCGATGACAGCGCCGTCATTGAGCGTCGCGATCATGGCGCCCATCGCGTCCGCGTGCCAGCCTTTGGTCAGCTTGACCTCACGGTACAGGATGCCCGTGGAGGAGAGCAGATAATCCAGCTTATCCTGCAGCCCGCTGATGTTGGCGGGGACTTCCTTCTCCTTCACGCCGAGATGCTTGAGCAGCGCGGAGACTGCGTCGCTGACGTCCGCGTCATCCCTGAACGCGCTGACGATGCGGCGGCCGGTGACAGACCGGGCGATATTCTCCAGGGAATCGCTGAGAAGCTCCCGTTCATACTTCTTTCTGTATTCAATTTGTTCGTCAAACCACCCCAAGAACTTCTCCCCCCTTTACTCGTTGCTCACCAGGCTGGCATACAGCCCGCCCTTGGCGTACAGTTCCTCATGCGTCCCGCGTTCGACGATTTTGCCCTTGTCCAGCACGATGATCTCGTCGCAGTCGCGGATCGTGGACAGGCGGTGCGCGATGATCACACAGGTAATGCCGCGGTCGTTGATGGAGCGGATGACCTCATGCTCCGTCCTGGCGTCGAGCGCCGAGGTCGCCTCGTCCATGATGCAGATGGTCGGATCCTGCGCAAGGGCGCGCGCGATTTCCAGGCGCTGCCGCTGCCCGCCGGACAGGTCGCGTCCGCCGTCCAGCAGCCGGTGCGTAAACCCGCCGTCGCGGGTCACGATATCGTCATAGATGCCCGCGTCGCGCGCCGCCAGCGTTACTTCGAAGTCTTCAATGGAACCGTCCCACATCCGGATGTTTTCGGAAATCGTGTCCTCGAACAGCGTAATGTCCTGATCGATGACGGAAACGGAGCCTGTAAACACGTTCCGGTCTATTTCCTGCAGGGGGACGCCGTCAAATGTGACGGTACCGCTCCAGGGCTGGTACAATCCGGAGATCAGCTTGGCCAGGGTGGACTTGCCGCAGCCCGTCCTGCCGACAAAGGCAACCTTCTGTCCCGGCTTGAGCGTCATGGAAAAGTCAGTGATGAGCGGCTTATCCAGCCGGGAATAGCCGAACGTCACGTTCTTCAGCTCGACCGCGCCGGACAGCTTCTGGTATTCGCCGGTCTTGGGGCGCGGGGCGAACGTGGGATCCTCCTGATAGCTCATCACGTCGTCCACACGCTCCATCTGCGTGATCATTTCCTGCATCGACTGGCCCGCGGTGATCAGCGACGTCGCCGGGGACATGAACGAAGAAAGGAAGGTCTGGAAGGCCATCACCATACCGACAGTGAACTCGCCGCGCAGGACGAGCAGCACACCCAGACCGAGCACGGCCAGATTGGCGATGGTCGTGATGGCCTGCGGCAGGGAACCTAAAAACAGATTCAGCCGGGTGAACCGGACCGACTGCGTGTTGACGCTCGCCTGATATCCCGCCCAGCGCTCAAAAAAGCCGTTTTCCGCGCCGCTGGACTTGATGGTCTCGATCATGCTGATGCCGGACATGGTGGTTGACGAGAGCTTGGCGGCGTCACGCTGCTGGACGCGCGTGATATTGACGCGGCGCCTGGTCACCATGGCAGAGACCAGCAGGTTCAGCGCGATCGCGCCGATGCCGACCGCCGACAGAAGCGGGCTGTAGCTGACCATGACGACCAGGTAAAACACCATCATCAGCGCCTGAAGCGCCAGCGGCGCGAAGGTTTCGACCATCGTGCCGGCGATGGACGCGTTGGTCGCCTGCCGGTCCGCAATGTCCGCCGACATGCGCTGGCTGAAAAATTGCATCGGCAGCCTGAGCACCTTCCACAGGTACGACGCGCTGCCATAGGATGCCATTTTGCCCTGAATACGCAGGGAATAGACCGCGGAAATCCAGGACGTGACAATGCTGACCAGAATCAGCAGTGAAAAGAGCAGCATGAACGGGCGGAGCCACTCCGGATTCCGTCCGGTGAGCAGCCGGTCCAGGAAGGTCCGCGCAAAGGCCGGCTGAATGATGCCGATCAGTGACGAAATGGTCGTCGTCAGAACGACGAACGTCACCGCCGCGCCGGACCCTTTCAGGCGCTCGCGCGCGTAATCCATGACGGTCTTCGGTTTTCCGGAGGGCACGAAATCCGGCCCCGGCTCAAGCGTGATGCAGACGCCGGTGAACTCCCTGTCAAACTCTTCCCAGTCGACCACCACGTTCCCCCGCGCCGGATCGTTGATGACCGCCTTCTTGCCCTGAAAGCCGCAGAGGACCACAAAATGATTGAATCCCCAGTGGATGATGCACGGAAACGGCCCCTGGTCCGGCAGGTCTTCCGCCTCCAGGCCCCAGGCGTCTGCCTTCATGCCGTAGCTTCGCGCGGCGGCGAGGATGTTTTTCGCGTTCGCGCCGTTCATGGACACGCCGCAGTCCACGCGCGCCTGTTCCAGGGGGATCCACTTGCGGTAGTAATGCATGACCATTGTCAGCGAAGCGGCGCCGCACTCCAGCGTCTCCAGCTGCATGACCACCGGCACCCGGACAAACCCTTTTTCAACCGGACGGGGAATATTTGGTTTTCGAGCCACGCGTTTCCCCTCCCTCACTGTATCAGCAGCGTGATCGGCTGAAGGCGGTCCGTCACGATCGTACCTGAGTATACGCCCTCGGCCAGGGACGCCGCGACCGGCACCTGCACGGTCACATCCCCCAGCTGCAGGCCGCCCGCCACGCGAAGATAGGGATTTGTTTCCTCCGAGACGATGACCACGCTGGCTTCACCGCCGAGCTGCAGGGAATACTCCTTCCCGTCAATGGTCAGCTTGCCTTCATCCTTCATCTTTTGCAGCGCGTCGTATGGCACATAGCAAACCGTGCGCTCATTGTCTGCCTCGACCGCCACGCGCATCGTGGTGTCGATGCGTCCCAGGATGCTCCACAGAAGCAGCCCGACCAGCAGCGTGATCACAGCGGCCATCACCAGCCAGACCCCGGGGGAAGTGACGCGAAGGTAATCATTCAGCGCCTCAGGCGACTCAATCGCCTCGAGGCTTTTTTCTCGAAACAGTTTGGGTTTCTGCTGATCCTGCATAGAAAGCTCCTTTTTGATTGGCCGAAAACAGTACAACCTCCCAGCCTTCGCGGGAAACCCCGAAAGGCTGAGAGGTGAGACGCGTCTTTAACTGTGGCATGAATACGATGCGGCCTGAACGGTGTGTCCGCGTCAGGCGGGCATCAGCGTCGGATTACTTCCAGAACAGTCCCTTTTCCACCGCTTCCGCGATCACGGTGGACACCGGCGCGCCGGTGGTCGCCATGCGCTGGAGCACCCAGTTGGACGCATCCGCGCTGCAGTTGAAGGTGCCCATACCGTCCACGTAGCACTGGTTCTGGTCATCCTTCTTGTAGAAGTTGAAAGCGCCGCCGGAAACCTGTTCCAGCTGATTGTCGTTGAGCTGTACGCGTGCCATGGTCAAATCCTCCTTTAAAAGATGTTGGACTTTGCAAACATTGTTCCGGAGCAGAGCGCCATCGGCACGGAACAGCCGTCCTGCGGCGTTTTGTTCCGCTCGGTGGAATGTCCGATGGACTCATTCCAATACTATATACGCGCCCCGGGGCAGGATGGCAGGAAAAACCGAAAGATTTTTTTATTCTTCTTTCGCCCGCTCCAGCCGGTAACGCAGCGCGCCGCTGTCCGGGTCCTCTTCCAGCTGCATCCCGGTCAATCGCCCGCCCTTGCCGCAACCGGTATCTATGCACAGCACGCCCCGCTGCGGCAGGGGCCGCCATTCGCCGTACGGAATCTGTTCCGCCGTCTCGCGATCACCGGCGAACCAGGTCGGCGCCTCCAGCGCCATATGTCCGGTGACGGTCAACCGCCCCGCGTAGCTGTTTTCGACGAGCGTATGATGGTCGTGCACCAGCGTCTGACGATCATTCGCCTCGACAGGCTCGACGCGGACGGCCGCGTGAGCGCACTGTACGCGCTCGTCGCGGTAGGTCAGCTGCGCGTGCGCTTTCAGCCAGGGAATCGCAGACGCCGGATCATCGCCGTGCGCTTTGAACGAGCGCACCGTCGTCAGGCGGCCGACGCGATTCCACGTCATGCGCTCCATCAGCGAGAGCTTCTCCCTCATCAGGAAATCCTCATGATTGCCCAGGATCAGGACAAAGCGCTCGCCGTACGCGTCCGCCAGCTGTCTGACGGTCCGGAACACTTCCCAGGCGTCCGGGCCGCGGTCAAACAAATCGCCCAGCAGAATCAGCTGATCACGGTCCTCATGCGGTCTGAGCCGGATCAGCAGCCGGTTCAGCGCCTTATCACAGCCGTGAATATCGCCGATGATAAACGTCCTCACATGCTTCCCCCATCGTCAGAATGCCGCGCAAGGCGCGTGACGGACATCCGTCCCTCCTCAATATGCCACCGAACGTCGCAAATGTCAAGTGCCGCGCGGCGATGCGTCACAATCAGGACCGTTTTATCGCGCATGCGGCCGATATTGGTCAGCATGTTCGCTTCCGTCGCCTCATCCAGCGCGGAGGTCGCTTCGTCCAGCAGCAGGATCGGCGCCCGGCTGAGCAAGGCGCGCGCCACCGCCACCCGCTGCGCCTGGCCCTCTGACAGACCGACACCATGTTCTCCCAGAACGGCGTCCAGCCCTATTTCCGCAACGAGGTCGTCGATGCAGGCAGCCTTCGCCGCGGCAATGACCTCCGTATCCGACGCGCTGTCGGTAAAACGCGTCAGGTTTTCGCGAAGCGTACCGGAAAACAGCGTGTTGCCCTGCGGCACATAGGCGAACAGTGCCCGGGTGCCCCGACCGGCGAGTATCCGCTCGGCGCCGGATTCAAAGACCACCGCGCCGTGCGTCGGGCGGTAAAGGCCCAGCAGCAGGTGGAACAGGCTGGTTTTTCCACCGCCGGACCGCCCGGTCAGGGCGATAAAATCTCCGCGCCGGATGCTTGCGGTGACGTTGAGCAGAACCTCATCCGTACCATCCTCATACTGGAACGAAACATTCTCGAGCGCGATCCGGTCAAACGAACTGATTTTGCCCGTGTTCGGCTCCTCAGGCAGGCCAATGACCTCCTGCAGACGCTCTGCCGACGCCAGCACACCGTAGATCTGGCTGGCCATCTGGACTGCTGACGCGATCGGCGCCTGAATCCGGCCGATCAGCTGGATCATGGCGGCCAGGCCGCCGTAGGTGAACTCACCGCGGTAAATCTTGACGCAGCCCCATAGATTGCACACCAGCCAGGACACGTCAAACAGGACACCCATTCCGTTGTTCATGGCGATGCTCAGGCGGGCGTTGCGCAGCTGTTCCAGGCTCAGGCGCTCACGGCTGTCCTCCAGCTGACGCATTACGCGCGCTTCTGAGAGGCTGGCCTTGACGACGCGCAGGCTTTCCAGCGTTTCCTGCGTGCCTGCGCGCAGCGCGCTCTCCGCCTCCTGCATGCGCGTGTGACGGCGCTTCATGGGATTTCGGAACAGCAGCGTGATCACGACGCCGATCAGTCCGCCCAGGATCAGCACGGGCACAAAGCGCCAGTCCATGGAAATCAGGATGATCGCGGCGCCGATAAAGCTGACCAGGGTATTGATGATGCCCGCCAGCGTGTTGATGACGCCGTTCTTGACCACCTCCGCATCCGAAAAGATTCGGTTGATCAGGTCGCCGCTGTGGTAGGATTTCAGCGAAGCATATTCCCTGGAAAGCACCGCCTGTGTGATCATGCGCTGCATTTCCCGCTGCAGCCGGACAGAGGCGCGGCTGCGCAGGCCGGAATACAATACATCGAGCACGCGCATGACGATGATCAGCGCTGCCAGCATCACACCGTAGCGTGTGAGCGCATTCGCGTTCGCGCTGACTGCGCCGTCGATCAGCTCCCGTGTCACCAGCGTCACGCCCAGCGAGAGCAGCGAGCTCACCACGTTGAGAACGCTCAGCCACAGCAGCATCGCATGGACCGGCCTGGTCCAGCGGACGATATCCGGCAGCGTGCGGCCTTTGAGGATGGACTTGATTTTCGCCAGATAGTTTATCATTGACATCGGTCTGAGAGCAACTTCACATGAAAGGCAGCCTGGCAGAACAAACTGCCAGGCAAGACCTCCGGTCGATTACTTGTACGGATTCTTCGGGCAGTCATGCGCGCAGTGCTTGGCGGCGTCCTGCAGCTTTTTCAGCATGAACGTCTGGCCGCACCACAGGCAGGTCCAGGGGGTGGGATTCCCCTTGCCCTTGACGTCGTCATTGCCGCCGACCACGTTTTCGAGGTCAGCATCGTCGAGCTTCTGGCGCAGGCTCTTGCGCAGGGCATCCATTTCAGCCTGGCTGGTCGGTTGTTTGAACTCCATGTTGACACCTCCATGTTTTATTACTGAGAAGATTGCTCTTCATGCAGTTGCTGATGAATCACGATCCCGGCCGCCTCACGGGTCGGCGCGAAGTCAAACCGGTCCATGCGCGCAAGGGATATGCAGCGCAGCGCGTGCTCCTGCAGCGTCTGCTGTGCGGACAAGTCCCACTCGGGGACGAATGCGTTGCTCAGCAGACAGAGGGCGGCTTCCCGCGCGTCCAGGGTCCGCCAGACGTTCACAGGCGACTGGCCCAGGAAAACGATCCGGTGCACCCGCGTACGAACGTTCAGACACCTGTGTGACGTACCGCAGAAGGGCGTGGGTTCAAACCAGAGACCATCCTCCGCCGGCGTAAGCAGCGCGAAATCGCCGTTGATCACAATGGCGTCCTCATACCGCTCCAGGAGCGAAGCCAGCGTCGTTTTGCCGGTCCCACTGGGCGCGGAGAGGATCACCACCTCATTCCCGCACAGCAGGGTGACACCGTGCAGGCCCAGACAGGTCTTTCGCAGGGCCAGCAGCATGCCGTACCGCAGGCCCAGGCGAACGCTCCCTGGCCGCGCTTCGTCGGCGATCAGCGTCACTTTGCCCCTCTCGCCGCCATAACGCAGCGTGAACAGGCGCTGGCCGGCCCGTACGCAGGTCACTTCCAGCTCTTCCGCTTCTCCCGCTGACGCATACCATCCGTCCGTCCGTTCATCCGGGGCTGTCGGCGCGGTCAGCAGCGTGAGCCGAGCGTCAGGCGGCGATACTCCCGTCTGACCCACGTAGTCCTTCCATGACGCGGAGATGGAGTGAAGCGCTTCCGGAAAACCTCCGATGTCGAGCGCATAGCGGCCAAACGTACAGGTCATCCCGTCACATGATGCAGATGTTGCCGTCTACGAACGCCCCGGGAATGTCCTTATAGCCATAGCAGTTCTGATTGTTCGGATTGCCTTCCTTGGCTTCAAACACCGGGGTGGGGTCGTCCGAAGCGATCATGGTGTCCGCAGCGTATACATCGACAAACAGTTTCGGCGCGACATACTTTTTTCTCATGGATGATTCCTCCTGTGGTACGGTCTTCATCCGGATCAGGGCAGCGGCGGGACGCTCAGACGCAGCCGGGCGTGCCTGGCGTGGACACCGTGCCGCGCCTGGCGCGGTACAGCCTCAGCAGGTACGTGTACTGACATACCCGCGGGTCGGGGGTGTGGATATTCCCCGTGCCTTCGAACCGCCTGCCGGGGCAGTTGTGATCGCAGTCTGTCCGCATTTCGCACTGAGCGCATACGCTCGGGCGCGCAAACGTCCTGTCCTGCGCGGCTTTGAGCTGCGCCCAGGCGGCCTCAAAGCCGATTTCAAACGGCTTCACGCTCTGCCATGCGTTCAGGGAGACGCAGGTCTGCATGTCGCCATTCCAGGCGATCGCGCAGCCTGCGGAGCCGGCGATGCAGGCCTCCTGCTCGGGCAGGACGCCCGCGGGCCCTTGCGGAGGCGTGAAATGCGACAGCTCCTGTTCGAGCGTCTTGGCCGCGTTCAGGGCAATGTCCACCTCAGAAGGGGAGTGGCATGCGACACACGCCCGTTCCGCCGGGGTCAGAGAGCAGCGCATCGCATCGGAATACGAGGCGTCATACCGATGGGGCGTGATGTCCGTGTTCAGCGTGAACGCGATGCCCAGCGTACGGCACAGTTCAGCCACCTTTGGATAATCCTGCGCGTTCTGCCGGATCATGGTAAAGTTGACGGTCACCGGGATCCCGGCGGACTGCAGGAAGCGGATATTGTCCACGACCCTGTCAAAGCCTCCGGCGTCGCCGGTCACCCGGCCGTAGGTCGCCGCGCAGCCGCCATACAGCGTGACCGCCACGCTGAGCGGCGGATACTGGGTGAACACCCGGCGCACGCTGTCCGTATAGGCTCCCGCGTTGCTCATCACGCTCAGTCTGAAGCCCATCTCCGAAAGCCTCGCGTACAGGCGCTCAAACCCCGGGTACAGGGTGCACTCCCCGCCGGTCAGGTGCAGGTACAGTACGCCCGCTTCCCTGAGCTGCCGGGCCATGTCCAGCCACTCCTCCGGCGTCCTCATCCGGCCATGGGCCGCCGCCTGCGCTTCATTCATGCGGATGTAGCACATCACGCAGTGAAAGTTGCAGTGGCAGGTCAGCTCCAGCGTACAGCTCAGCGGACGGCGCAGGCGGATCGCCCGCATCTGAAGCTGGTCGGCAATCCGGTCCGGCTGCCAGACCTTTTCCCTCATTCGTCGATCAGCGCGTGCTCGCGCAGCTGGGTGAGGAAGGCGTTCAGATCGTTCCCGGCTGTGACAGGGTCCACTTCAAATTCCTCTGTCAGGCTGCGGATGAGCGTCTGCGTGTCAGCCCCCTGCTCCAGCTTACGCCAGAGCGCCGCGCCGGTCTCATTGAGACTCATGATCTGGTTTGGGCGGTATGTTTCGCTCCCCACGCCCACGACAACATACATGTCCATGACCTGACGCAGAACATATCCCGGTCGAATTCGCATGCGCACGATCCTTTCATGCCCGTCCGCGCTTCAGAAGGCTCCGGCCTGCCGTCAGCGCCTTCCGTACATTGATACGCAGCTCCGCGAGACGTGGCAGTAAAAACGCCAATAATTGAAAAAAAAAGTTTGAACGGGAGATACGGCGTCCGCCCCGATCAACGGCGGTCACGACACCGACGACCTGCGCATACGGCAGGTCGGTTTCGACATTGCGCTGATGATCGCCGGCCATATCAAACCCGGTCGGCCGCAGACGGATCACGCGGTGCAGCGCGTAGCGGCCGTCACCGCGGTCAAACAGCACGATATCGCCCCGGCGGAGCGTTTCCGGCCGTCCGAGGATGACCCCGTCCCGCCTGTGCCTGAGCAGCGGGCGCATGCTGGCGCCCGTCACGCGGACATAGGCCTGCCCCGTATCCTGAAGCGACTGCCTGACCAGCGCAAAGTACTGCGCTGCAGGCATCGTGCGCACGGTTGCGTAATCGCGCAAGCTTCCTCATCCCTCCGGCTCACAGTCAAATTATATTAAGAATCCTCCGGTCTGTCAAGAAAATCCGTCTGCGCGGCGGCCACATTTACAAACCGTTTTCGCGTGAGGAACGACCTGACGGAAACAGGATCCGGGTGAGGCGCCACAGCGCCCAGCCGAGCAGCCCGCCAACGATATTCTGCGCCATGTCCGCCAGCTGGAATTCCCCCAGCCTGCCCAGCAGCTGGCACATTTCCACCAGCAGCGTCATACCCACGGACAGCTGCAGCGCGTTTCTGAACGGGTGCCGGACCGGGAACGCGTTCAGGTAAAAAAACGTCAGTGGAATGAAGAACAGGATGTTTTCCACCAGCTGGTCGTTGAACGCGCCCTGATGTGTGAATCCGAAATGGGTGAGCACGTGCTCGGTCGGATTGACAAACGAACGGCCCAGGACCGTGCTGGTCAGAATGAACACGCAATAAAACGCGAACGCGATCCGCCACGGCCGCTTCAACAGGCGCCTGAGGCGCTGCCCCGCGCCGCTCCGCCCGTCCGGATAAAGCACGGAGGCCAGAAGAATCAGTGCCGTGACCAATCCAGCCCGGAACAGGTACTGTCCCTGTGCCAGGATATCCTTCCAGATACGCAGCGCATTCACCTCCCGGCGGGGCTCGTGTTCCTGACGCGCCGCCTGATCGGCGGGAAGCGCAGGTTGGCCGTCACCGTGCTGAGCAGGTCAGCCAGCACGACGGGCACGCCGACGATCATGGACAGGGCGTAGCGGTAGTAGCCGTTAAGGGGCGAAAGCAGACAGCCAATGAAGATCGTCAGAAGCGGCGCGGCGCATAACAGGTACCGCGGCCGGCGGAACACGAAGATCAGAATCACCAGCAGCGCAAGCAGCCAGGAAAACAGCCCGATCCTCACCAGCAGGCCCAGGACGGGCGCGTTGATCCAGCGCTTCAGATAGTTTTTAATCCGGACGACGTTCGGGTTGTCATTGTACATGTTCATTTTTTCCTTCACCTCCTCGCTGATGTCATAGCCCACCGTCGCCTGTCCCTTGTTGGCGCTTCGCTCCGTCGGGATCAAATAGATATACGTGCTCTGATACATGCCCTGCAGCATAGTCAGGGGATGCTGGAAACATTTGCGCAGCCACAGGCGGAGAAACGGCCCGGTCGTCTTTTCGTCCAGGACCATGCGCTTCTTCATGGAATCGACGATGTTCGGATCATAATGCCGCATCATCCGGTCGATGTCGATGACCTGCGTGATGATCCCACGTTCCTCATCGGTCAGGTCTTCCGGCCGCGTCTTGATGAAGTACGCCATCGTCTGCATCGGCACCGTCAGGCTTTCCTTGATCTCCACTTTCGGGATATCCAGCAGCGCAGGAAGCCCCACGGACAGCATGGCCACCGCGCCCAGCACTGCCAGGGAGTGAAGCACCAGCCGCTTTTGCCGGACCGCAAAGATCGTGTAGAGGACAAACGCCACGGCCGGTACCCAGCCCGCATGATTCCTGAACAGCGTCATCAGCAGGATGCTGGATGCAAACAGCGTTTCATGGCGTTCCTCTTTCCAGTACGCGTCATCGCGCATCGCCTGCAGCGCGCAGGCCAGGTACAACAGCACCGCGACCGCGAGGTTGGAATCCTTGCCCATCGTCATCGCGTAGATCGGCACGGTCGGCACGAAGCAGTAAAACGCCAGCAGGATGTAGCCCGCGACGCGGCTGTGCTCCCCCACGCGCGCGATGATGCGGGAGAGCACCAGAATTTCTGCGACAGTCTGCAGCAGACAGTACAGCAGCACCATGAGATTGGTATTGCCGGCCAACCGCCCGAAGTAGCAGAACGCGCCCATCAGATAATTCTGGAAATACGGGTTGTTCGGATTCTCAGCTCCGATCTTCATAAACTGGCCGATCCCTGCGCCCGTATCCCAGGCGATATTGCCCGGCATGGTGTAGACAAAAAAGGGAAGCCAGCATATGGCGATGAACAGCGCGACCTTCCGCCACGATATCAGCTGACCAGCGGGGCGGTCAGCCCGCAGGTCCGGCGCAGCGGCCGGAAGCGCCGTCACCGGAGACGGAGCAGCAGGAGGAGCAGCTTTTTGCTTCTTGCTTTTTTTCATTGTCGATCCTCTCTGAGAAGAATCAGGATGGCCATCTCAGCCCCGTCCTGACCGGCCGGCTTTACGGTGTCTCCATTCTGGCGACCGAGATGCCGGTCATCTGCAGGCCGTTCCCGGCAGTCTGTCCGTTGATGCCCGCATAGACCAGCAGGGCATACTCTTCATCCTCCTCCGGCACCGTAAAATACCACGGTTCGCCGCCGGAGGCGCTGAAGCTGATATCGTAAATATGGTTCCGGATTATCCGGTTGCCGTTCCATCTGAACAGCACCGCGTTGATAGCCGCGGTATCACCCGCTGTCAGCTCAAGCCCGTCAAACGCGAAGCGGTACGTTTTTCCTGCCGCCAGTGAAACGGGGATTTGCGCGAAATGATAATTGTTATCCTCCGCGCTCAGGCTCACCTCGTATCCATCCAGCACAGAGGTCCAGTTTTCGCCCGCCTTTTCCGCCTGCGCCCTGTCCACCCCAAAGTCGGAATAATCGCTGGTCAGGCAGTTTTCCGGAGTGGCCATCATGATCACGCAGTCCGGGCGGGTCATCGCGCAGTATCTGGCAATACCGGAAGCGCCGTAATACCTGGGATCGATGACGTCCACCTCCGCGAATTCGGTCGCAAGGAAGGTCTGCAGCGGCAGCATTTGGGTGTTCTTGATCAGCAGGATCCGCTTCTGATTCGGCGCTTGCGCATTCTGATGCTGCACATGCGAATAATCGCCGCCCACATACACATAGCAGGGGCTGTCTTCCCCGAATTCACGCTGAGCGAGATACCGGGCGCGCAGATTGGCCTGTACGTAATTCCCGCTGAAATCCTGTTGATTCTCATGGATGATGCAGCGCATGTCCGTGTCGAACAAAGGGGTATACCAGATCATCGGATCAAGCCCCGCATAAAGCGCGCCTGTGCGCTGGCCCTGATTGCCCAGGAACCAGTCCTCCTGACAGTGGCGTTCCCATAGCGCGGCGTCCGTAAAGCCCGGCCGTACGGACGCGTCCAGCTCCTGCAGCGCGTTCATGATGACGCGGTAAGCCGCGAAAGCGCCGTCCGGGTTCCAGCTTTGATCTGTCCGGTAAAAATGGCGGGCCACAACCTCAGCAGATCCGACCAGCTCCTGACGGAGGTCCACGGTGAAAACACCGGCCTCGGACAGGCGGCTCAGCAGGTCGGTCCCGTTTTCAATCATGTGGTTCTGCAGTCCCAGGGGCAGCAGCGCATGGTTGACGTCCATTTTCTCCGGCTGCAGCACGTACACAAAGGGAATCCCCTGCGTGCTGAGATAATCGGAAAACCGGGCGATCTTCGGCGCGGCACGGTCCACCGGCATCTTGATCCGCTGCGCTTCGTAGGAAAAGGTCAGCATTCCGTTGTTCAGCCGTGTGACGCCGTTCACGACGCGGCGCGCCGCCATGCGCAGAAACAGGCCATTCAGCTCGGCAAAGCGTTCTTTTTCCCACAGCGCGTCGGACTCATACCCCGTCGTGATCCTGTCCGACATCTGATCGAAGGAAATATCGCCCGACAGAAACTGCCCCGCAGGCGTCAAAAAGATCTGCGCGTTGGTGACCGTGGCGATCATCACGCAAATCACCGTACCCGCTACGACCATGCAGCGGATGATTTTGTGTAACAGTTGTTTTTTCATTTTCATCTGCTCTCCGGCTTATTCCATCTGCAGGACGGAGATGCCGTCCATCCTCATGCCGTTGCCCGCTGTCTTTCCCAGCAGGCCCGCATACACCAGCAGCGCATATCTGTACTGGTCATTGGGTACTCTGAAATGCCACGGTTCACCGCCGTTTTGCGCGCAAAATCCGACATCGTAGATGTTATTCTGGACGATGCCATTATCGTCCCAGCGGAACAGCACCACACCGATACCGTCTGTCTGTCCGTCTGTTATCTCCGCGCTTTCAAAATTGAACCGGTAAGTTCTTCCGCGCTCCAGCGTGACCGGGATCTGCGCGAAGTTGTAATTGTCCGCTTTGGCGGGGAGGCGCACCTCATAATCTTCCAGCAGATTCGTCCACTTCTGGGCGTCGTGGGACGCGCGCGCTTCCGCTACCCCGTATTCTGAATAGTCGTTCGTCACCAGGAGCTGTGGCGAAGTCATCATCAGCACAACATCCGGCCTCGTCATCGCGCAGTATTCCGCGATGCTGAAATCCTTGTACATGCGTGGGTCGATCACGTCCATCTCCGCGAATTCCGTTGACAGGAAGGCTTGCAGCGGAAGCATGAAGCTGTCATTGACCAAAAGGATACGCTGATGATTTTTCGCGAGCGCGTTTCTGTGCACGACCAGCGGATAGTGTCCGCCGATATAGACGCAGTACGGATTATCATGATAATAATCCGCGCGTTCTATATACACATCCCGGATATTCACCTGCACGAAATCGCCTTTGAAGATCTGCCGGTGGCGCGGTATGACACAGGACATCTCTGTCTCGAACGCCGGCGTGAACCAGATCAGGGGGTCCGTTCCGGCGTACAGCGTGCCCACG
Source organism: uncultured Clostridia bacterium (assembly GCA_946536315.1). Lineage (GTDB taxonomy): Bacteria > Bacillota > Clostridia > Christensenellales > Aristaeellaceae > UBA4246. The sequence goes on along the minus strand of CAMNEH010000001.1, from coordinate 41,082 downwards.
CGCTTGCCCGCACTGCCCAGGAACCAGTGGTCCTTGCTGTGCCGCTGCCACATGGCCGGATCTGTATAGGCAGGCTGGATGGTCTCGTCCAGCTCATGCAGGGCATTCATGATGACGCCGTAGGCCAGCATCGCGCCGTCCGGCGTCCAATGGTGATCTGTCCGGTAAAAACTGCGGTCGATCGCCTCGACGGAGGACATGGTCTCCGGGCGAAGGTCGATGGTCCGAACCCCGCGCTCCGACAGCTGACTGAGCAACGCGGTGTCATTTTCATCTGTATGGTTCTGCAGCCCCGCGGGCAGGAGCTCCTGCCGGACGTCCATTTTCTCAGGCCGCAGGACGTAGATGAACCGGGTGCCCAGGCTCGCGAGGTATTCGGAAAAAGCCGACATGCTTTCCACTGCGTCGCTCAGATCGAGCAGCGCCATTTTCGCGTCCTCCGTATTGCTCAGCATGCCGTTATTCAGCCGGATGACTCCGTTCACCTTTTTTCGCGCGGTCCATCTCGAGAACAGGCCGTTCAGCTCGACAAAGCTGCGTTTGGCCCACAGGCCGTCCGACAGGTAGCCGGACGCGATCGCCTTCGTCGTTTCATCGAATGTGGCGTTCCCAGACAGGTATTGGCCTGCGGGTTCAATCACCAGCTGCGCATTGTGATACGCAGCGACTACCAGTGCCGTCACAAAGCACGCCATCACCGCCAGCCGTATGGCCCGGTGAAGGGCTCCAGAAATCATCATTTCACCTCCTGCCGCGCGGTGGTGATACCGCCCATGCGCAGCAGTCCCGCCAGAGACCCCGCGCCATAGCTCAGGTGAAAGGCGGGAAACAGGCACAGCAAAACGGCGAATTGCCTCGGTCCGGACGCCGCCCTCGCGGAAAAAAAGAGGTCCAGCGCCAGATAGGCCAGCAGCTCCAGCAGAAACAGCCCGCGGATCCAGTCGGCCAGCGGCGAAAGCAGGATACCGGCGATGACTGAAAGCAGGAAAGCAAACGGTACAAAATGCCTGACCCGCATGGCGCCCGGACAAAGCCTGGACGCGAGCACCGTCCACTTGCCGTTCTGGAAGGCCATGTTCAGTATACCTCGCAGGGTATCCCGGCAATAATAGGTGAACCGGATGCGGTCGGACAGATAGACAACGCCGCCCTTCTTCCGGATCCGGAAATTGATCTCGTTGTCCTCGTTCCGGTCCAGACGCTCATCAAAGCCGCCGATCCGGTCGAACAGGGTCTTTTTGAACGCGCCGAAGGGCACGGTATCGACCTCCGCGCTGGTGACCTCGGTCCGGAAGGTGGAATTGCCGACCCCAAACGGGGACGACATCATCCGTGCCACCGTCCGCCCAAACGGCGTGCGGCCCCGGGTGTCCGCCACGCCGCCGACGTTGTCGTATTTGCCCGTCTCCAGCAATTCGACGCACACCGCGATATAGTCCGGCGCGTAATCCGCGTGGGCGTCCCAGCGGACGATGTACTTCCCGCGCGCGTGACGGATGCCGATGTTCATGGCGCAGGCCTGCGTCCGGCGCTCATTGGTCAGCAGTCTCAGACTGCCCGCGCCGCGCGCGATGCGCTCCCTGACCATGTCCGCCGTCCGGTCCGCGGAATGACCGTCGACAATCAGGCATTCCATGCGCTCCTGCGGGTACGTCTGCCCCAGGAAGGCGTCGATGCACTGATCGATGTATTTTTCCTCGTTCAGCACCGGAATGATGACTGAAACCGTAATGATGTCTTCCATTACTGATCTGCTCCAAGCGCTTTCAGCAGCGCGCCGCGCCGCCTGACGGTCGCGGCTTCGTTTCTCAGACGGCGAAGCGCGGCCGGGCGCAGCGCGCCTTTTTTCAGGTAACGTCCCAGCTGGTACAGCCAGGCGAAGGGACGAAGCAGCGGTGTCGTCCGGGAAGCCGGCCAGTTATCCAGTCCCCGGCTCTGCAGCAGGTGAAACACGGCCCGCGGCGACCCGGCGGCAGCAAGCACCTTCTGGCTGACCCGGCTGTCGCGCCCGTATTCGTGTCCGAAATTCCCGCCGGTCAGAATATCGTCCATCAGACGATCACACAGGGATGCGTCCACCCCGGCGCACCACGCGCGCGCCGGCAGACCCAGATACAGGACGCACATCTGCGTGCAGACCTGCGCAAGCCGGACCAGGCCAAACGTCTCCGCGTTGGGCCGGAACGCCGGCCACTGCGGATCGTCCAGGCAGCGATGCGCGAACATCATCCAGTCGATGATCTGCCGGAGTCCCACGCCTTCCTGCAGGTGCTGTCGGATATGCTCCAGCAGCACGAGGCCATTCACCGGATCCGGCAGGCTGTGGTTAGGACCGGCGCTGTCGATGATCAGACGGTCCAGCTGACGCGATTTTTGTTCATCCTTCAGCTGCGCGAAGCGCGCATGGACCTCCACCTCGACCCGGTGCCGGAGAAAGCGGCGATGGCGCAGCGGCTCATTGGGGAAATGCACGGTGTTTTCGGTATAGCCCGCCGCCAGCAGCGCCTCGCAGGCCGCTTCGAAATCGTCCTGGCGGGGCATGATATCAATATCGCCCACCGCGCGGTACTCGGGAAAACGATAATATTTCGCGGCGGATGAGCCCTTCAGCACCGCGTACGGCACGGTCACGGGCAGCGCCGCTTCCGCCCGGCTGTAATACACATTGCGGGAAACCTGGGCATAGACGGCTTTTTCCCACCCGCCGCGCAGGGCTTCCGGCATGGGGACGCGCGAAAGCACCGGCGCGGGAAGCGCAATCAGCGTCTGTCGTTTGAACAGTTCGAACACCGTTTCGTCCGCCGCCGGCGCCTCCCCGCCCCACAGCGCGCAGCGGAGAAGCCCGAAAAATGGCGTGTCCGCGTTCATGGCTTCACCGGTTCCTGCCCGATGTGCCGGGTCACCGCGCTCGCCAGGTACGCCGTCCATGCCATCAGCCGGCACCGTGAAAAGGCGTCCTTTACGTCCGCGTAGCGCCAGCCCTTCTGCCGCACCAGTTCAAAATACCGGCAGCAGAGCTTGAAGCGGGTGAGAAGCGGCAGCTCGCGATAGACCATCCTCTCAGACACAAACAGCGTGTAGGTCCGCAGGTTGCTCAGCTTGGCCGCGGCGCTCGTGTCCGTCGCGCCGCCCGGGAGATATTCCGCGATGTATATTTTTTGGTTGAACCAGCGGATCTTCCTGCCTGCGTGGGCGATACGGTCCCAGAGAATTCCTTCCCAGGTATAGTACTCTCCCGGCACCGTCGGCATCGGCCCGAATTCCCGCAGCACGTCCAGGAAATACGCTTCCGCCTTGTCGCCCATCAGGCCGTACTTTTCCCGCTCCAGGTTCGTGCAGTCGATCCAGTCGGACGCCAGCTGCCACTCGCCGCCGATCGCGCGGCCATCCGGGTACATCTTGACGCCGCTGACGCCCGCATAGTCCGTGCGGTCCGTCAGCGTGGAGGCCATCCCGAGCACCGCTTCGACCGCGTCGGGCGTCAGCTGATCGTCATCGTCGGCCCGGAATACCAGCGCGCCATGCGCCAGGTCCGTCATCCGATTGATGGCGCGGCTGATGCCGCGCTCTCCCTCCAGACGGTGATAGACGACAGGGAACGGCGCCTCCGCCTGAAACCCGCGGACCAGCGCTTCTGTCCCGTCCGTCCCCTGATCGATCACGAGCCACTCGAAATCCTTGACCGTCTGCGCGCACAGCGAGCGGTACAGGTTGGGGATATGCTCCGCGCGGTTGTACGTCGGGGTAAACACCGTCACTTTGATCATCCGTTTGTTCACGCTTTCTTCAGATTCGAGCGCCGATCAGCGTTTGAAAATCACTTTTCGGGCATAGGCGAAGGCGTCGGTTTTCCGGTATACCAGCCAGAAGATCAGGTTGGGCACCACCACGCACAGAACCGCGCGCAGCAGGAACTGCGCCAGCATGCTCTGCATCGGCAGCAGCATGCACAGTCCATAGGTGACGCCGCCCGCAGCTACCGCCAGCGCGCTTTGCCGGCCCTGGTACAGATAATAATCATTCAGTCTGGTCAGTGAAAAATAGTGCCGGAAGGTAATGTTCGCCGCCCACAGGTAATTGCACAGGAACAGCGAAATCATGGTCGCCAGGATGATGCCGTGAATGCCCAGCCACTTGCCCAATACGATATTCAGCACGACATTCATCAGCGTTTCCCCGATCGCGCGGTACCGCTGCTCCCACCAAAGGCCGCTGGCGGACGTGTACATCGAACGCATGTCACCCAGCTTCAGCAGGTAAAAATACACCGACAGCAGCGCCACCGCCGAAACGGGCAGCAGCATGTCCTCCCCCATCCACAGCGTCATAAACGGCTGATACAGGCACATCAGGCAAATGCCGCACCAGCCGCCCAGCCAGAGGTAAACGAAGTCCAGCCGCTTCATTTCGGCATAATTGTCCTCCGGACGCCTGGTGGCCACATGGTTGCCCACGCCGCCCGTAAAGGCGGTGGTGACCAGGCCGGTAAACATGGTGATGCCATTGAGGATCAGATAGTAGTTGTTGTAGATGCCCGTGACCGTCAGGCCGATGAACGCGGAGATGCAGATGCTGTCCAGGGAGTTTCTGGTCACGGTACAGGCTTCCTGAATGAACGTGCCGGCGACCAGCCTGCGGATGCCCTTCCTGTCCTTTTCGCTCAGCTCGCCCTCCGGCCTGTACTGCGGAAACAGCCGATGAACACGCCAGCCCATCCAGAGGTTGTTGATGACAGTGAACAGCGGCATCAGCAGGGTGAACAGGTAATAATCGCGCGTACTGTACAGCACCGCGATCTGCGCAGCGGTCAGTGAAAGCTTCACCAGGCTGTTGACCAGGCTCTTGACATCGTCGCGCTGATGCACCACGATGATGGACGTCATGTACGCGTACATGAAATAGCTGATGCCCGTGTTGCCCAGGTAGATCAGGTAGAGCTTCGTCAGGTCGACGCCTTCAGGATAGGTGCCCTTGATCAGCCGAGGAAGGAACGGGATCAGGAGAACGCCGATCAGGAGAATGGTCGTCCCGATCACGCGGTAAACCCGCCGGTAGTAGTTCAGCAGGGCGTTCATCCGGGGAATATCGTTCTCTCCCGCCGGCTTGTACATGTTGTACACCATCGCGGCGCTGAAGCCCATTTCCGTCAGACTGAGCACCGTGATGATGGACGAAAAGAGGCTGCCCAGGCCCAGGTACTGGGCGCCGAGCACATGGTGGATAGCGATACGCTCAATGAACGGGCAGATCAGCACGATCACCCGGTTCATGATGCCGAATGAGATATTTTTTTTCGCGTTGCTGACGATATCGATTCGCACGTCCGTCTCACCTGTTCAACAGATTTCTTTTGACCACGCTCAGGGTTTTGCGCTTCAGCGGGAACCGGAGAATCGTCCGCCACGCCTGTGCCGCCTCGCGGCGCATGCCCAGCGCGCGGTAGTGCTCCAGCAGGCGGCAGGCCGCGTGATACTCGACCTCCTTCTGCTGAGCGGGCGTGATCAGCGCGTAATGCGCCCGGCACAGCGCGCGCAGCGCCTCCTCACCCGCCACGCGCTTGCGGTGACCCTGGGTGCTGATCCCCGCGCCGGCGTCGCGGTAATACCTGGAGAGGATTTCCGGCACATAGTCCACCGCGTAGCCATGGACGAGCAGCTTCACGATCACTGTGGAATCCTGCTTGCAGGGCACGTCGGAAAAACAGCCGACCGCCAGCAGGGCATCCTTTCTGCACATCCACTGCGATGTGGCCGCGATGCAGTCGCACATGCCGTCGAACACACAGTTCCCCCGGAAGGTATAGCGGTATTCCTCCGCGGATTCCGTACTGCTCAGCATCGTCACCGTATGGCAGTAGACCAGCGCGACGTTCGGCAGCTCCGTCTGCCGGAAGCGTTCCAGCTGCCGGGCGATCCGTTCCGGCAGGTATTCGTCGTCATCGTCCAGAAACGCGATGTACTCGCCCTTCGCGCGTGCGATGCCCGCGTTGCGCGTGAGCGAGCCGCCCAGGTTTTTCTCATTCTGGATCAGCGTCACGCGCGGGTCGTTCGCCGCGTTCACGATGCGGGCGACCTCGGCGCGGTTTTCCGCGCTGTCGGCGTTGTCGTCCACCACGATGATGTCCAGGTTCCGGTAGGTCTGATTCAGCACGCTGTCCAGCGCGCGTTTCAGCACCCGGGGCCGGGAATAGGTCGGGATAACCACGCTGACCAATGTTTCACTCATACTGATTTCCTTTAATGGCGCAGCAGGCTGCGGAGGTACGAAAACAGCGTTCCCTTTTGAGCGTGCGCCGCCAGCTTGGCGGGGAAGCTGAGCAGTGAGGCGACGCGCTTCCCCCAGCGCGGGCCGAAGCGGCGGACCATCCGCCATTCCTGCTGCTTGGCCTTCCTGTAGGCGTCCATGAACCAGGACATATCATAGTGATGGATGCTGACCGTGTTTTCCGTGATGACCGTCTGTCCCGTTTCAAAGGACATCGGGCAGAAGTATTCGGTGCTGAAAATATGGCAGCCGCCCGGCGTCTGGTTCCGGTTATCGCAGATCAGGCCGACCTTCTTCAGCGCTTCCGTCTGGATTTTGGGGCAGGAGGTCTTTTCCAGCGCCAGCGGATCGTCCGTAAAATCGATGGCGGCATAGGTATTCAGGATGTCACGGAGCACCGGATGACCGGCGACCGCGCCGAACCCCAGACCGAAGGCGACGTAGTCCCGGCTTTCGAAGCCGGCAAAGAAATCATAGGCCAGGAACGGGTCCAGCGGCTTGAGCAGCTCCACGTCCGTATCCAGATACACGCCGCCCTGACGGTTCAGGATGTCGATGCGCGCGTAATCCGACACGAACGCCCACTTTTTGGCCTCGTAAGCGCGGCGGACGAACGGCTGGGCCGTGACGTCGTAATTGGACTCGTTCCATTCGATGATCTCGTAATCCGGGCAGTATTTTTGCCAGCTGGCGACGCAGCGGCGGATCATTTCGCTCTTCTCCGCGCCTCCGAACCAGCAGTAGTGGATCACCCTGGGTATCACGTCAAGCGCCCTCCTCCGTTCGTTTCCCGGCAGCCGATTCCCAGCGCGATCACATAGAACAGCATGCACTGAATATAGGAAAAAATGGTCTCGCCATAGCCGATGCACACAGTGAGCAGGATGATCTGGTAGCACATGAACTGGTGATGCGTCAGATACTTCTTCTCGCCGAACATGCCGCTTACCACACAGATCAGATAGATCATGTACACCAGCAGCACCGGCAGGCCGAACTGCGCGAACAGCTGAATATAGCCGTTGTGGAGGTTGAACGTACCGGCATAGTACAATTCCTCATTATATCCCGTGCCGATGAGCAGCGCCTGCTTGTTGGCGAGCATGTATTCCACCACGTTGTTCCATATGTACTGACGGCCGGTGAATACGCGCTTGCCCAGGAAGGTGGTGCTGAGCGTCAGGATGCCCGTGTTATACAGCGCGATATAGATGAACGGGAACGCGATGCCGCCAAATATCGCCAGCGTCAGCAGCGTGACCGCGAAGCGTCTGGAGCGGATGATGGCGTTGCGGAAGACAAACTCGACCACGATGACGACCGCCAGCGCCAGCAGCGAGCCACGCGACTTGGTCAGGTGGATGCCCACCAGGCTGACCGCGTAAATGAACAGCTTGATCCATACGGAATCGGTGATCTTCTCCGCGTAAAACCCGATGAACAGGCAGGTGCCGGCAATCACGATCGCCGTTGTGTTGGGATTGATCATGCCGGCGTGATTGCCCAGGTCCGTCTCATAGAAATACGTGGACGTATTGCGGTAGGCCTCAAAGATCGCGAGCACCCAGGCGACGGACATGATGATGTTGATCCGCTCCGCGTAATACTCCGAGAGGTCGAGGTTTTTGATCGCATAGATGATCGACAGCGGCCACACGAACTGGAACACCGCGCCGAGCGAGGAATGATTGAGCTTCAGGATCAGCAGGCCGAGCCCCAAAAACACGACCAGGCCGATGATGCGCATGAGCGAAAACTCAAACTTCGTCCCGGCCACGATCATCAGCACGACGAAGGCAAAAATGTAGCGGTGAAAGTAATCGTTGATCGCCGCGTAGACCGGATAGGACAGCATGATCGCCAGGTTGACGATAATCATGCCGTCAAACAGCAGCTCGATCAGGGTCACATCCCGCATGCCCGGCGCGTTCTGCCGGATATACTTTGATTGTTGTTTTTCCATACTGCGGCCCCATTTACGGATGATCTGTCACAGGAAAGCGCGTCACGGCCGCACCTCCCGAAGGATCGCCACCGTGCGCTCGATGCCGGCGGCAATATCGTACCGCGGGCGCCAGCCCAGCGCCGCCAGCTTGCGGCCGTCCAGCCGGGCCTTGGTGGCCGTGCTGTAGCCCGCCGCCTCGACCGCGTCAGGGATTTCAAATACGACCTGCGTGCCGCTCACGCGGGCGATCAGGGCGGCCAGGTCCCGAAGGGTGATGTCGGACCCCGCTTCGGCGATATTATAGGCTTCGCCGCTTTCGCCCTTCAGCAGCACCGTGAGCAGGCCGCTGACCGAGTCCGCCATGTACTGAAAGCTGTAGTACTGCGCGCCGGCCGACTTGAGGACGATGTCCTCCCCGGCCACGCCCTTGCGGATGAACTGGCTGACCGCCTTGGTATCGGACATCAGCATGGTCGGGCCGTAGGTGCGCGTCAGCCGGGGAATCACGACATCCAGCCCCCTCTGGGCCCGGTAGGCCTGGCAGAGCGCCTCGCCGCAGCGCTTGCTTTCAGGGTAGCCGGCGCGCAGGGTGTTCGGGTTCAGATACCCGCAGTAGCGCTCATCAAACAGCTCCGTATCGCCCCGGTTTTCGCCGTAGACCTCGTTGGATGAGGCAAACGCGAACCGCGACGCGCCGTGCGAAGCGGCATACTCCAGCAGGCTCTGCGCGCCGAGGAGATTGGTCAGGATGGTGCCGATCGGGTCCAGCGAATACTGCATCGGGTGCGTGTTGGACGCCAGGTGCAGCACGTAATCCACCGCTTCGACCCCTTCGCCGGAAAACGGGCGCTGCGCGTCATACGGGACAAAGATCAGCCGGGGGTCCCCGGCGTGCGCGTCAAACCGCGCCCTGGCCCGCGCCTCGCTGCGCCCGAGCGCGTACACGGTGCAATCCAGCCCCTCCCGGTTCTTTTCCATCAGGACGTCCACCAGGAAGCTGCCGATCATGCCGGTCGCGCCGGACAGCATCACACGCTTTTGCGCAAGCATGTCCCACGGCAGCGCCTCAGCGGCCGTTTTGCGAACGTCCTCGAGATATAACGCATTCTGATACAGACTCATCTGTCGCCCCTTTATTTCAGCCAGTTCTGCTTGTCCGACTTCAGGTAGGCCTTAAACATTTCCAGGTCGTCCTTGGTGGTGAGCTTGATGTTCTTGTCCGAGCCGGCGGCAAAGTACAGCCGTACGCCCAGCTCGACCATCATGGTGTTGGTGTAATGCGAGCCGTGGATGCCGATGCCCTTTTCAAACGCCTCGTGATACTTTTCATCGAGCAGATCAAAACGATACGCCTGCGGGGTCGCGACCCTGCGCAGCGTTTCACGGGGGATAAACCGCGTGGTGCTGATGTCGTCGTCCGCCACGAATATCTGCTCGTTATACGGCATGGACGTGACGGCGTTCCCATACCGCCTGCATTTGAGGATCACGTCGCTGAGGACCGACTCATCCACCAGCGGCCGGATGCCGTCGTGAATGATGATGATGTCATCGGGCGCGGCCTTGCCCTCGAGATGGAACACGCCGTTGCGGATCGATTCCTGTCCGCTGGCGCCGCCGGATACGATCCACTGCAGCTTGGTGATGTTGTACTGCTTCGCGTACGCCAGGGCCACGTCGTGCCAGCCGTCGATGCAGACCAGCTCGATCGCGTCGATCTGCGGATGCTTCTGAAAGCCCTCCAGCGTATAGATCAGCACCGGCTTGTCGTATACGTGAATAAACTGCTTGGGGATATCCTGCCCCATCCGGCTGCCGGCGCCGCCGGCGATCACAATCGCTGTCGTCATAGGTTCATCCTCTGTTTCTTCAGGTGATTCTGTAGCGGCGGTTCTGCAGGTCGACGCAGGCCCGGTAAGCCCTGACACTGACCATCAGCATGAGCTCGCTCAGCTTCCTGGCGGGTGTGAACCGCCGGTCCTTCATGATAAAGGCGAAGCGGCGCCGCAAAAAGGCGACGACCTCCTGCCTGGTCTGAACGTATTCCGGGGATGTATCATAGACCAGTCGGTCCAGTACGTAAAAGTACGCCCAGCACAGGCGCATTTCCGCCGTATCCCGCAGCTGCGGATATTTCCGTTCGATCAGCGCCGCGTTTTTGCGGTACGCCTCGATCGTGTCCAGGGTATGCGGATTGAAGCTTCGGGACGTGATGCTGTTGCCGCGGTGGATATAATAATACTTCTGCGCGGACGTAATGACCACGGTATCGCACAGGTCGAGCAGCTCGATGATGACGAACGCGTCCTCCGCGGTCTTGCCGACGGGGTACCTGACCGTATCGAACAGTGAACGTCGATAAAGCTTGTTGACCGCCGTCACGGATACGATTTCCGCCTCCAGGACGATTTTCATGGCCTCCTCGCGGCCGACGGTCATCACCTGCTCCGTCGTGTTCACCTTGACCGGCTGCCCGTCGTACATATCATACAGGGCGCACATGGCGATATCCGCCCGCTGCGACGTGAGCAGTCCGAGGAGCGTTTCATACATATCCGGGGCGATATAGTCGTCACTGTCGACAAAGCCGATGTATGTTCCCGAGGCGTGCTCAATGCCGCAATTGCGCGCGGCGCTGAGCCCGCCGTTGGCCTGATGGATCACACGCACACGGGGATCCTGCCGGGCATAGCGGTCGCAGATCGCGCCGCTTCCGTCCGTGGCGCCGTCGTCGACCACGATCACCTCCATGTCCTGAAACGTCTGCGCCAGGATGGAGTCCAGACATTTTTCCAGATAGGACGCGACGTTGTATACGGGCACGACGACCGAAATCAGCGGCTTCATCGGTTCGCCTCCCTGCGCGTTACGCAATAGTACCGGCCCTTATACTGGGTATAGGGGTGGTCCGGATCCAGCAGGACCGCGTCGTGGGCCGGCACCTGCTTCTCCCTGGGCGGGAGCTGCATATAGTCGCCGAAGGCGATACGCAGATACCGGTCATACCCCACCGGCACCGGCATCTTCGTGTCCTCAAAGTCCAGAAACAGCGCGTCGGCAAAAATCTCCTTCGGGTAACGGTTACGCATGTAGTGCGGTCCGGCGCAGATTTCCGTGATCGCTTCGCATTGTGAGATGGGATAGCGTGACATTCTGGCTTCCGCGTGCTTCCAGATCCGGTAGCGTGCGGCCGGACGCCGGACGATCGCCAGGAGCAGCTTGCCAAAGGCGGTCACCAGGCGGCCGTGATTCTCCGGCACGACCTGCGCGCAGAACAGCTGATACGTCAGGCCCCAGAAGACCTGCGCCGCACGCTGGAGCGCACTGTTGGGATAGCCGTCGAGCGGGAAAACATCCAGCGCGATGCCGTGAACGATGTCCAGGTCCTGCTGGGTCGGTTTGATCATGGTCGTCTGGCGGTCACGCACGGTCATGAACATATTATGGTCCTGGTTTTCCGCCGTCGGGTACCTGAGCGCATAGCGGCCGTCATCCTTCCACAGCGTCTTCAGCCGCTCATAGTCTTTTCTGGGCATGAAAAAGTCCAGGTCGTCGTCCCAGGGGATAAAGCCGTGATGGCGCACGGCGCCGATGCAACCGCCGCCGCAGAAGTAGCACAGCAGCCCGTTTTCCTGACAAAACCGGACAAAGTACTTCGCCATCTCCAGATCGACCTTCTGGACTCTTTTTAACAGCGCCTGATCGTATTCCTGCATACCTTTCCCGCTCCGGCCATGGATGATCGTCAGTCAGTATAAACTCACCTTCCCCGGTCGTGCCGGAGAAGGTGAGCGTCAATACGAAAGTGGTGCAGCCGCAGTGGCGCGAACGTCAGTTCACGATGGAGTAATAGAGATCGCCGAACTGCGGGTCATACATGAAGGGCTCTTTCCCGTTCATCACGTAGAAGGCCATGTTCACGCCGGCGTGTTCGCCTGTCTCGTTATAGGCCTGCTGATAGTAGTGCAGATCGTCCTTCATCAGTCCGCGTTCCAGCATGCCGGCCAGGTCGGTGGAAATCATGATCACGTCCTTGTCGTTCTGGCAGATGCGGTTCTGCGTCTCCATCAGCGTGATCTTGTCCTGGGTCGCAGGGTTGCTGTTGCCCACACGGATCATGAAGCATTTTTCAATGCCCGCTTCCTTCAGCGTGTTCAGGATCGCGTTGAAGTTGGTGATGTACCACTCCTCCATCTCGATGTCGTCGGTCTCGCCCTGGCACCATACGATGTACTGGTGGCGGATGTGATAGCCGTTGTCCTGAAGCCAGGCGACGCTGGTGGTCAGGCGGTTGAGCAGGTCGTCAAACCGCTCGGTGCCGGGCTGCCAGTCGACCAGGGACGTACCGCCTTCGCTGGCGGAAACGCCGACCACGGGCACATGGCCGTTTTTCTCATAGTAGGCGTTCACAAACGCGGGCACCAGACCGCCGGTCTTGCTGTTGCCGTCATTGATAGCGCCCTCGACGTTTTCATACAGGCCGAAATACTTGTCGATCGGATAGAGCTTGGTCGGGTCGGAGACGGCGCGGAATTCCCACCCGGCGCCTTCGGTGACAGCCGGCGCGTCCTCGGGGAACTCTTCGGTGACGATGCCGCGGCCGGCCATATTGGACTGGCCCATAAAGACGATCAGGTCGACCTGGTCGATGACGGACACCGTGGATTCCAGGCGCTCCAGTCGGGCGCCGATATCGCCGGACACTGCGCTGATATCGAGCTTCCGGACAGTGGGGATGGTGATCGTGGTGCCGTTGATGGCGTTGTCATGGCCATGGAGGCGGAAGTAGCCGGCCTGTTCGATGGGAACGATCAGCGCGGTCGGATTGTTGACACGCGATGTCGTCAGCCACTGGCGGTCGCTGTCATACAGCGCGTACTTCGCAAACTCGCTCGCCTGGGAGAAGCTGACGACGATCACCTGTCCGGCGGCCACCGGGATGTAGCCGGTCAGGAAGGAGCCTTCGTCGTCGATGACGTCGCCGGTCAGCTGGCTGTAGCCCTTATCCATCTCGAAGCTGTCGTCGTTGCGGTTGAACAGATCCACCGTCTCGCCCGACAGGTAAACCTGGTTGAAGGTTTCCATATAGCGGTCGGTGTTCGCGATGGACGGCAGGATGACGTCCTCGATCTGCTGATCGGAGAAGAGCTTGGTGGACGGATGGATGTAGATCGACGCCGTATTCTTGAAGAGCCGGCCGTTGATCGAGAAGCGGAGATACCCGGCCTCCTCCATCGTCAGGGTCACGGTCGTCACATAATTGAAGCGTTCGTTGCGGAGCCATTCCTTGTTCTTATTATAATACGCGCATTTGATGAACGGGGAGGTCCGCTCGTCGAGGTTCAGCGATACCGTGACCGCGTCGCCCTTGCCCACCGGAATGTAACCGGTGATGAAGCTGTCGCTCTCCTCCACGATGCTGCTGGTATACTGAACGTAGTTGTGCATATCGAGGAAGTCGGGGTCAGAGCGGTCAAACCAGTCCTTGTTGAAGACCTCAGGATCCTCCTCCGTCGTTTTGACCACGATGTTGGTGTTATTGGAGGACATCAGCAGGGACTCGGGGATGTCCGCCGCGCTGGCGGCCCCCTGAGCGCTCTTGAAGATGGTGATGGTCTCTTCATATTCCAGGCCAAACACGGTAATGCGCACGAACCCGTCCTGGAAGATGCGGATGGTCAGTTCAGACACGTAATTCGTCTTGATCGTGTCGATCCAGTTCATATTCGTGTCGAACAGGGCGTATTTGACAAAATCCGCGTCCCGCGTGCTGTGGAGGTTCACGCTGATGATATCGCCCGACTGCACGGCGATATATCCAGTCATGAAACTGCTGCTCTCCTCAGTAATTTCACTGGTCGACTGGACATAGTTATATCCTTCGACAAAGTCCGGATCGTTCTTATTGAAGAGATTTTCGTCAGAAACGGCTTCCTCGGCGAGGGCTGGCACGGCCACGGCCGTCATGAGCATGGCCAGGCAGATCACCGCCGCCATCAGATGGCGCAACAGACTCGGCTTGGAATGACTACGCATGGTGAACCTCCATTAACAACAGTTGGGCAAACAGCAACAGATATCCTTTGATGAACCAGCGTGATCAAAAACGTCGCAGGCTGCTGCCCTGTGAGCAGTATACCACGTTTTTTCTCCGCTGAAAACACTTCCGCGCGATTAATTTCGAAGATATTTGAAAAATGCGGGACAGCGCTTCCGTCCGACCGCGTCCAGGCAGCGGTTGACCGCCAGCGTGAACAGCGCCGCCGCGGGATAAACAATGGCCAGCTTCAGCCACCAGATTTGCGGCAGGCCCAGCCTGTCAACCACGGACAGCGCCAGGATATGCCACAGATAAATCCACATCGAATGCGAAGCGATCCATCGCACCAGCGGCGCGGAATACAGCCGCAGCCTGAATTTTTCGCAGAACCAGAGCAGCGCGAACGTGCACATCACGCCGTAGGACAGAAAATAGATCCGCGGCGGGTACTTGACGTTCTGCGCGCTGTAGAACGCGCCGGTCCTTGCGCGGTACACGAGCGCCATCGCGATGAAGACCGCTAAGGCCGCCACCGGGATCGCGCGCCGGAGACCCTTGCCCATTTCCCTGTAGTGCACGCCCAGCCATGTCAGCGCGCCGTACGGCACGATATAATAGAACGTCGTGTCGATGAAGCGGACATCGGTCCCAAGCTTCAGGTAATAGGCGACCTCGTACACCAGGTATGCCGCCGCCACGGGGAGAAAGCTTTTCCACGACAGCGGACGGCTGTCCAGCAGCGGGACCAGCGCCGCGCTGTACAGGTAAATCAGCATGACCCAGACATAATCGATGCCGTACCGGGTCAGGAGAAACGAATCCAGGTAGTACCTGAAGGGCTTCAGGCCGCCGCCCGCCAGGAGGTCATACGTGAAATAGATGACCAGAAAAATCCAGGTAGGGAAGACGATGCGCTTGAACCTGCCCACGTAATACCCGCGCGTCCCGTTGGGCGAGGCGCGCCTGCGCCGATAGGACTGCGTCACTAAGATCGCCGAAAGAATGACCATCAGCGGCACATCAAAGCAGCGCAGCATCAGCAGCCAGCCAGGCGGCGACGTATGGGCAATGACGATGCCCGTCAGGCCGACGACCTTCAGAAAATCAATAGAGTCAATTCTTGACTGTGCGCTTTCGCTCATTGTCTTCCGTACTCCGCCTCCTTTCCCATACCCATTGCTCCGCCCGCCGGTCAATCCTGGAAAACTCCCAGAATGCCGGACCCGTCAGGCAAATGCGTGTTTCGGGAGCTCCCCCGCCTGTCAATCCGATCAGTGCAGGTTGAGCTCCGTCATGATCCCTCAGGAATTCCGAAGCGCTGCCAGCGCCGGACCCGTCAGACCCGTGGCCGCAGGATTGACAAATCCCTCAGTCTCCGTACAGGAACTCCTGAATGGCGGCGGCATTGGCGGCCTTGTCGATGATATGCCCCTTCGCGCCGGCCACGATGTCGTATTCGTTGGTCGCTTCCAGCGGCAGCACCACATAGTCCAGGTGGTCAAAGATGTTGACGCCCTGCCGGGCGGCATAGTAGGCAATGCGCGCCAGGGCCGTGGAAATGCCGGTAATATCGTCCTCCGTCAGGTTATTGTAGGACATCTGGAAAATGGGCCCCATCTGCTGGCGGAAGAATTCGTAATCCTCCTCAGTGATCCCGTCCAGGTTGATCGCGCGGCGTCCCTCGGTATAATCCGGGTAGCCCGTCTCGTCGGTGTAGAAGGCGATGCGCTCGGAAACCACCTGCGCCGCGCTGTGAAACAGTCCGGCGATGACCTTGACATCGCGCAGGCAGCAATTGTATACCGAGTCATACTGCAGCCAGCCGAAGCCGACCGCCTGCAGGCCGTTCAGCTGCGTTTCCGGCCCGAAGCTGTCCAGATAGTAATCCTGCGCGAGCCTGTCGATCAGCACCTGGCTGATCAGCCCGGCATTTGCCTGTTCGAGCAGCTGCTGCTTTTTGGAGGCGACCATACCGTTCAGGGCGTTGCGCTCCGCCCGCGTGATATCCACCCGCACACCGCCGTAGCTGTCGATCAGCGAGGCCAGGTTCAGGTAGTTCAGGGACATGAACAGCTGGATGTTCGTACCGAAATTCTGGTTGAATACCTTGACCGTCTCCTCCGGGCCGTTGTTGCGGTAAGGCATATTCAGCAGCTGTGGCATGTCGTATCCCTCATAATCGATGAAGGTGTCCCACGTGAACATCATCAGCCGGATTTTTCCCTGCACCGGGTGCATGCTGACCACCATCATGGTGCTGCCGGCATTGCCCTTGTCATTGTTCATGCCTTCGTTGCAGATCAGCAGGAAGGTGACCCAGTCGTCCGCCGGCGCGGCCGCGCGCGCGGGCAGGGCCGATACGGCCAGCATCATCAGCGCGGCGGCGCACGCCAGCAGGCGGCGGCACTTCCCGGACCTGAGGGTATTGATCAGCTTCATCTTCTTCCTCCCTTCCGGTTACCGCGCGGACACCGGCTGCCGGTTGGCGTCGTAGCGGTTGTTGATGACCAGATTGCCCTGGCCGTCATAATACCCGTTCCAGCCCGCCACGCCGTCCACGTTGTTGGTCAGTTTGTTGTAACGGTCCAGGTAGCGCTCGGCAATCAGGCGGCCCTGGCTGTCATAGGTGCGCTCCACGCTGGAATAGCCGGCCTCGCAGTTGGCCTGCGCGTGACGGTCGTCGTAGTAGCCTTCCCATGTGCGGTGGCCCCACTCATCCTCTTCATACTCCAGGATGGCGTACCCTTCAAGGGTGGTCACCGGCTGGCCGTTCTCGTTGAGGAAGGTGACCTCGTGCACGCGCGTCGTCGGATAATAGACGGTGCTCACGCCCCACGCGCCGTTGCTCGCGGCGGTCGGCTGCCCGTTCGCATCCCGATAATACTTGTAATACTTTTCCACGCGCGCAGAATTGCTCAGGTCGTAATCGTAATACGCGGAGGCATATCCTTCGCTGGAGACGGTCGGGTGACCGGACGCGTCCAGCCAGGTCTCCATTTCAAGATTCTCGTACGCGTTATACGTCCGGCTGACGCCATACGCGCCGTTGATCGCCACAGGCTTGCCGTTGCCGTCGTAATAGAGCAGCAGGGACACCTCGCCGCGGCTGGTGTATTCGCGCACGACCTCCGCGCAGCCCTCCGGGCCGAGCGCCGTCCTCCCCTCCGCGTCATAATAACGCGTACGGATCGGGCGGTCATAGCGGTCATAGGTCTGGATCCGGGTGACATACCCGTCATCCTCGTCCGGATTTTCGATGGTTTCCTGCATGACATAGGTACGCTGCTCTTCGTCCTCAGAAATGAGCCAGCGGTGGCTGAAGCCCCCGATCGCTACGCCGTCGCGCATCTCGTCCAGGTAGTATTCCTCAGCAATGTGGCCGCTTTCCGAATACGTGATGAAATGGGCCGCATAGCCGTCCTTGTTGAGCACGTACCATCCATTCTCATCATAGTACTCCTCGTTGAGCAGCCGGCCTTCGCTGTCATGGTCCATCAGGCAGAAGGCGTAGAGCGCGTCCTCGGGCGTGACGCCCAGCGCCCAGGTATCATAATACCGTTCCGAGGTCATATTGCCCAGCGCGTCGTACGTATAGACCACCCTCGCGTAGCCTTTGCTGGTATTCGCCAGCGAGCCGTTCTCGTCGTAATAGGAGATCTCGGTCACGTTGCCCAGGTCGTTGTATGCGGTGGACACGCTCGCATACCCGCGGGTGCCCTTGGTCAGCTGACCGTAGCGGTCGTAATAGCTGGCGGACGTTTCGCGGCCCGCGAGGTCGTAGGTGTAGCGGACCTCGGCATACTCGTTCTGATACGAAGTCGGGTTGCCGTTGACGCTGAAATACTTGACCGACATCACATGGCCGTCGATGTCCACCTCCCTGGTCAGGGAGGAGAACTGGCCCAGCGTGTGGATCGCGGGCTTTCCCTGCGCGTTGAGCAGCTTTTCCTCCACGCAGTGGTTGCGGTCGTCATAGGTATATACGATCTCGCAGTAGCCCTGTTCGTTCCAGGTCAGCGCGCCCTTCTTATTATAATAGGAACGGCGGATGAGGTTGTTCATGTTATCATACGCGTAGCCGATGGCGCTGTAACCGCCGCTCAGCTGCGTGGGCTGGCCCTCGGCGTCCAGATACTCCCGTTTGACGATCCGCTGGCGCTCGTCCCAGGTATTCCGCATCGCGGCATATCCGTTGGCGTTGACCACCGGCACGTTGTTGTTGTCCAGGTAGGTTTCCGTCAGGATGTTGCCGTTTTTGTTGACCGTGCGCAGCACCGCGGAATATCCGTCGCTGATATAAGCGCGGCTGTATTTGTCGTCGAAATAGTAGATCTGCGTCAGGTACAGATTGCTGTCGTAATAGTACTCCGCCATGGCGTAGCCGTCCCTGAACAGGGTCGCCTGGCCGGAGGTATCCACATAGGTGACACGCCAGACGCGCCCCTGAGCGCCGTACTCATAGCGTACCCCGGCGTAGCCGGCAGAAATCAGCGTACTGGTACCGCGCGTGTTCAGGAAGTCCTCCGCCAGGAGGCGGTCCTGGTCGTCATAGCTGTACAGGACCGTGGAGAAGCCCAGCGCGGTTTCGACCGGCTGCAGCGCGGCGCTCAGGTTTTCGAGGCGGATCAGGTTGCCGCGGGCGTCAAAGTACCGCCGGATCACGGACACGCGGTCCGTCAGCGAGGCGATGCGGCCCTGCTCATCCAGGTACTGCTCACGGATGACGTGGTTGTACTGGTCATACTCGC
Organism: uncultured Clostridia bacterium; assembly: GCA_946536315.1. Classification (GTDB taxonomy): domain Bacteria; phylum Bacillota; class Clostridia; order Christensenellales; family Aristaeellaceae; genus UBA4246. Next base: position 22,085 of record CAMNEH010000001.1, on the reverse strand, counting down.
GCTGCCATACGCTGAAGCCCTCGGGCAGGCGGACCAGCTTGTCCTTCGTATCCATATAGCGCACTTCCAACGTATTGCCGGAATTGTCATACACATAGGCGATGGCCGAGAAGCCCTTTTCTGTCGTCACGCGGCGGTCGCGCTGATCCAGATAGCTTTCCTGCGTCAAGCGTCCGCGCGCGTCATAGGTGTACGCGACCGCGGCATAGCCATCCTCAAGCATGACCGTCTTGTCGTCGTACCAGTAGGTGGTTTTGACGCAGTGATCAGCGTTGTCGTACTCATTGGTCACGCGGTTGTAGCCGCCCGGCATCGTGGTCGGCAGCCCTTCGTAGACATACCACGCCTGCTCGGTGCAGTTGCCGTTCGCGTCGCGCTTGTAGGTGATATAGCTGTAACGCCCGGATTGAAGGACGAAGAAGTCATCCTCGCCGAAATAAGCGACGCTGGTCAGATAGCCCTGCTCGTTCCACGTCTGCGCGCGATGCGCGTAGCCGTTGCTTTGAACGATCAGCGTCCCCTTGCCGTCCGTGAAGCGCTCATGCAGCAGATGGCCGGTCGCGTCATACTCGCGCTCCATCAGCGCGTAGCCCTTGGAGGATACCACCGGCTCGCCGTCGACGCCCAGGTATTTTTCAAACAGGATCAGCCCCTGCTGGTTATAGGCGTACTCCACGGCGGCATAGTCGCCGCGCAGCATATACGGCTGGCCGGCTTCGTCATAGTAACGCTCGCTGATCAGTCGGCTGTAAATGTCGTATTCCCGCTCGATCCTGGCCGCGCCAGCGCTGACGTTCGTGATTTTGCCGTCCTTGTCATAGTACACCTCGCGGGTCAGGTTGCCGCGCACGTCGTACTCCCTGACAAAGGAAGCGTAGCCAGACGGGCATTCCGCCGCGCGGCCGGACGCGTCATAATACGCCTCGGACAGCATATGTCCGCTCTCGTCCCATGTGAAGACCGCGCGATGGTAGCCGTCGGAAATATTGGTCGGTTTGAGCGCGGCGTCATAGTACGCCTCGCTGGTCTTATTGCCCATATAGTCGCTGGACAGCTCCATCCGGGCATAGCCCAGGGCGGTATCCACCGGCCGGCGGTCGGCGCCGAGGTAGGTGACCGAGGTCTGGTTGCCCGCCGCATCATAGGTCCAGGCGACCACCGCGTACTTGTCACGATTGACCAGCAGTGATCCGTCCGCCTGATAGTAGGCCTCCTCCAGCACATGGCCGGAGGCGTCGCACTTGCGCTCGAACCAGGCGTAGCCCTCGGAGACCGGGGCCACCGGCTGACCGTCCTCATCGAAATAGGCGCGCCTGAGCAGGTTCCCGTTCGTGTCATATTTCAGCTCGTATGACGCAAAGCCCTGCGCCAGCAGCACCGGCTGGCCGTCGGTATCCAGATACACGATCTTCTCCAGCACGCCGGTCATCGGATCATAGGAGGAGCGGAACGCCGCGTACCCCGCGCCGAGCCGGATCGGCTGAAAATCAGTGCCAAAGTATGCCTCGTAAACGACATTGTGATCCGCGTCGAATTCGCGGACGACGCGCGCGCGGCCGTTGATCAGCGTCGGCTCTCCTGCTGCGTTATAGTACGTGGTGCTGGTGACATTTCCGTCCAGGTCATAGGTGTACAGCGCAGTCGCGTAGCCCTCCGCCTGGGTCATGACGTCGCCGCGCTCGTCGTAGAACCGTGTTCCGGTCTGGTGACCGGTAAAATCATAGCTGTTGACCCTGACGGCGTACCGTCCGTCCAGGATCGTGAGCGCGCCATTCTGGTCAAACGCGGCCTCCCACAGCAAGCGGCTGCCTTCGCTGTACTCCCTCAGCAGCGTCGCATAGCCGTAATTGCTGTTGACCGGCTGACGATTGACATCGAAAAACCGGACCGAGGTCTGACGGTATTCCGCGTTGAATCCGTATTCCACGCGGTACGCGCCGTGCGTCACGCAGGTATCCGGGCGTCCGGAAGCGTCGTAATACGCCTCGGCGACCAGCAGACTCTGGTTCGGACCGCCGTAGGCCATCGTCCGGATATACGTGCCGGTCAGGCCCTCGCAGGGCTTCCCGTCCTTGTCGAAATACGCTTCCTGCACTGGCGGGGCGTCCACAGTGTCCCTGCCATAAAGGTACTCGATGTAGGCGTATTGCATTTCATCGTTGCGGGTGGGCTGCCAGTTGCTGTCCATATAGGTGGTGCGCGAAACCTGGCCGTGCTGGTTGCGCTCGTTGACGTACCCGGCGATGCCGGACTTCAGCTCGATGAGCTTCATGTCCGTGCCGTAATAGCGCTCGATGTCCGCCATCGAAGTCACGACGACGCGCTGGTTGATCTCGTTGCGGTTCCACGCGAGCGCGCCGCCGTAGATCTTTTCGATCCGGGCGTAGCCCGCGTTGAACATGCTGTAGTCATCCTTGATATCGTAGTACGTGATACGGTAGTCGTAGTTCGGGCCGTTGTACTCGTACTCGATCATGGAAAAACCGGCGGAGGTCATGGTCCGCTGGCCGTCGGTGCCGAAATAGCGCTCGTAATGAATGACGTCCGTACCGCCATAATATTCGTAGGTCACCCGGGCATAGCCGTTCACCATCTTGATCAGCTGTCCTTCGGTGCCCAGATAGCTCACCTTGACCAGGCGGTTCAGCGAATCGTATTCGTTTTCCAGCGAAGCGTAGCCGGTGCCGGCGGAAATCCGGTCGCCGTCCTGATCATAATAGTCCGTGCGAAGCAGGTTATCGTGATCATCATAGGTATTGACCTGGCGGTGGTAGCGGTCCGCGCCCAGCGTGCGGCTCCCGTCCGCTCCGAAAATCTCAACGGAATCCAGGAGGCGCCAGTTTTCATCCAGCAGCCGGTAATCGTCCAGCGACAGGCCGCGCTTCATCTCCTCCAGCAGCTCCAGCTGATCCTCGTCAGCGGAATACGTCCTGAAGTGGTATTTGAACAGCGCGGTCGCGCCGCCCTCCGTGCCGATCAGGGGGGAGCCGTCCGCATCCAGGTAGCGCTTGAGGATGGTCATCTCCGACTCGTCATAGTCGATATCGTACAGGATCTCCGCGTATCCGCCGGTGGGGCGCGTCAGCTCGCCATTCGCATTGTAGTAGCGGCTGGACAGGCGCTGATTGCCCTGCCAGACGTCCCTGCGGTAGCTGTAGCCGCCGGGAATGTCGGCGCGCTTTCCATCCGCGGTGTACCGGTCCTCGGTCAGCAGGTGCGCGGTACCCTCTTCGTCCACCTCATAGGTGTACTCCGCCCTGGCGTAGCCCGTGTCGATATCGACCAGCGACAGGTCTGTGCCGAAGTACATTTCAGTGATAATGTTGCCGTAGTCGTCCAGGGCGTACACGGCGCGCGCAAAGCCACGCCGGTTGAGCGCAGGCTGACCGGACAGGTCATTGGAAATTTCCAGATACAGGTTGCCCGCGGAATCCCAGACACATTCCGTTTCCGTGAAGTCAGGCAGACTGAGCGCGTCCTCAGCCGCGGCGACTCCCGCCGTCAGCATGGCTGCCGCCAGCAGCGTCACGGCCAGCACCCTGAGAACCGTCCTTGGCCTTTTGTCTGTCATGCTCAGCCTCCTTCGCCGCCATGGCGGCGGCCTTCAAGTTCGCGGTCTCGATCACGCGCGGGTCATACTTGTTGTAGTAATTGCGGTAATACTTATGATAGTAGTAATTCTTACGGTTGACTTTTTCGCCGTAGAAGACGAAGCCCAGCACATTCATGCCTGTCAGCTCGGCGGAATTCAGCGCCTTTCGCAGCTCCTTGTGATCCGAGAAATTCTGACGCACTACGAAGAGGCTGCCGGCCGTCTGATCCGAAAGCGCCAACGGGTCGGATACGATGTTCACGGGCGGCGCGTCGATGATGATCAGGTCATACAGCGGATTGAGCGTGCTGAGGAGCTCGTGCATGACGCTGGACTCCAGCAGCTCCGCAGGGTTCGGCGGCTTCTGACCGGAGGGCAGGATATCCAGGCCGTCCTGCTTCGGCTTGATGAGGGCTTCCTGCCAGGTGCATTCCCCGATCAGCACGTTGGACAGGCCTGGCACATGCTGCGGAAAGTGGAACATTTCCCGCTGGCTGGAACGCCGCATGTCCGCGTCGATCAGCAGCACGTGCTTGCCGCCCATCGCGCTGGAGATCGCCAGGTTGGCCGCGATGGTCGTTTTGCCCTCGCCAGAGAATGAGCTGGTCACCACCACGGCGTGGCTTTCCTTGCCCACCAGGGTATACAGCAGGTTCATGCGCAGCTTGGCGTAGCTCTCGATCAAATCCAGCGGGCTTTCCGTCGTCAGCACGAACTTGGAAGGATCCTTGCTCTTGCTTTTTTCGCGCTGGATGGACGCCAGCACCGGGGGGATGTAGTCCTCGGTCAGTTCACGGGAATTGGCGATGCTCTGGTTGATCAGGAAAATCAGGAAAAGGACCAGGCACGCGCCGACCACGCCGATGGCTGCGCCGATCAGGCTGCTGCGCAGTGGCGACCAGCTGTCGGGCTTGAGCGGCGGCGTCGCGTAGTCGATGATCTCAATATTGCCGGCGCTCACGACGCGGATGATTTCCGCGGGCGCCACATTCAGGACCGCGTTGCAGATATCGGCGGATTTCTGGGCCTGGTCCGTGGTGCAGCTGACCCGTACCACGCCCGTTTCCGCGATGGAACCCATGTACACCGTGCTCGCGATATACGAGGGCGTGATGCCCGGATAATCCGGGATCAGGCGGTCGGCCACCGCCTCGAGCACCTTGTTGCTCTTGACCACCACGATATAGGTGTCCAGCAGCTGTACGGCGCTGTTCAGATCGGCAGTGTTGGTATACTGATAGTTGACCACGTTGGGGTTGCCGTTGTATACGTACATGGTGCCGTTGGCCGTATAGGTATCCACCTTCTGGGCGTTCGCGCGCCAGTAGAAGGCGGTAAAGCCGATCACGCCGCACAGCACGACCAGCCAGAACCGTTTCATGATGTATAATGCGAGTTTGACCAGGTCAATCTTCACACTCTTGTTCGTCATACCCGTCAACGTTTCCGCGCGGCATTGGTCTGCCAGGGAAGCGTGTTTCTCCTTTCCAGGGTTGCGCCTTTCCGTCCCAGACGCATGGTCTCCATCAGTGCGAATGGTTAGAAAAACCCATTTGTTAGTATAGCAGAAAAATAAAAATATTTAAGTTATATATCGGTTACATTTAGGTTATATTTTCCCCGAACGCGACCAAAATACCTCAAGAATACAAACTGAAATGAAAACGCCTGAATTCACGAAAGTTTTCATACGGCTCCGTCCGGCTGGCGCGGCGCGCCGGCCACAGGGGAGCAGAGGAACTACTGGCTTGTATACAGTTCATAGTAGAACCCCTTTTGCGCGAGCAGCGCTTCGTGCGTTCCCTGCTCGACGACATGGCCGTCCCGCATGACCAGGATCAGGTCGGCGGTGCGGATGGTAGACAGCCTGTGCGCGACGATAAAGCTGGTGTGTCCCTCCATCATCGTATGAAAAGCGCTCTGAATCAGCTGCTCGGTGCGCGTGTCGATGCTGCTGGTCGCTTCGTCCAGGATCAGCATCTGCGGGTGCGTCAGCATGACCCGCGCGATGCACAGCAGTTGCTTCTGCCCCACAGAAAGGCTGCCGCCGTTTTCACCGATCACGGTATCGTAGTCCTGTGGCAGCCGCAGGATGAACTGCTCCGCATGCGCGGCGCGGGCGGCGCGGCGGATCTCGTCCTCCGTCGCATCGGGCCGTCCGTATCGGATGTTGTCGCGGATGGTCCCGGACTGCAGCCAGGTATCCTGCAGCACCATGCCATAGGCGCGGCGCAGGCTTTCCCGCGTGACCGACCGGACGTCAGTCCCGTCGACGGTCACGGCCCCGCCGTTGACATCGTAGAAGCGCATCAGCAGGTTGATCAGCGTCGTCTTGCCGCAGCCCGTCGGACCGACAATCGCGACGCGTTCCCCCGGGCGCACGTCCAGCGTCAGGCCCTCGATGAGCGGCCGCTGCGGCGTGTAGGAGAAGGCGACGTCCGACATCCCCACGCGGCCCTCCGGCACCGGCAGCGCCGGCGCGTCCCCGTCGCTTTCGACGGGCAGGTCGATCACCTCGAACACCCTGGCCGCGCAGACCAGCGCGTTGCTCATTTCCGTCATGACGCCGGAGATCTCGTTGAACGGACGCGTATACTGGCTCGCATAGGACAAAAACGCCGAGAGCGCGCCGACCGTCATCCCGCCCGACAGCACCGTCAGCGCCCCGGAGAGCCCGACCGCCGCGTAAATGACGGCATTGACAAACCGTGTCACCGGATTGGTCAGCGAGGAGTAAAAGGTCGCCTTCAGCGAGGCGTCGCGCAGGCGTTCGTTCTGCGCGTCGAACTTGCCGATAAACCAGTCCCCCGCCTGAAACGCGGCGATCAGCTTGCCGCCGTTCAGCATTTCGTCAATCTGAACGGTCTGCCCCGCGCGCGCCTCGGACTGCCGCGTGAACAGCCGGTGCGTCCTGCGGGCGATGAACGTCGCGGCGAACAGGGACAGCGGCGTCACCAGCACCACCAGCAGCGCGATGCACGGCTGGGTGATGAGCATCATGACCAGCGTTCCCACGATCGCGGTCACGCCGCCCAACAGCTGTGTGAGCCCGATCAGCAGGCCGTCCGCCAGCGTGTCCACATCCGTCATCACGCGGCTGACCGTCTCGCCGGTCGGCCGGCGGTCGAGCTGCGCAAGCGGAACGCGGGACAGGCGCTCGAACGCCCGCCGCCGCAGCCCTTCCACCGCGCGTACGGTCAGTCGGCTGTTGGCCAGACCGAGCAGGTACTGGCACAGCCCCGCGGCGGCGGCGAGCACCGCCATGCCGGTCAGAATGCCCGCAAGCGCGCGCAGATCCACCGCATCCGGGCCGAGCATCAGGTCGATCGCGCGCCCCGAAAACACGGGAATCAGCAGCTGCGCTACGGCCTGCAGCACGGAAAACAGGACACACAGAGCCAGCAGCCCGCGGCTTCGTCCCAGTTCCCTGAACAACCGGCGCATGACCGGCCGCTGCTGGCGCAGAGAGGTCTTCATTCTGCGCTCACCTCCTCCGGGAACTGCGCGCGATAGGTTTCGATATAGACCGGACACGTCCGCATCAGCTGTTCGTGCGTGCCTAGCCCCACCGGCTCGCCGTTTTCAAGCACCAGGATGCGGTCCAGGCGCATGACGCTGGAGGCGCGCTGAGAAATGATCACCTTCGCCGTGCCGGGCAGCCGCGCGTCCAGCGCGCGCCGCAGCCGGGCGTCCGTCTGCGCGTCCAGCGCGGACGCGCTGTCATCCAGGATGAGGATCGGCGTGCGGCCGACCAGCGCGCGCGCGATCGTCAGGCGCTGACGCTGTCCGCCCGAAAAATTGCGTCCATCCTGCTGTACGGGCGCATCCAGCCCCTCCGGAAGCGCGCGTACAAAATCGGCCGCCTGGGCCGTGTCCAGCGCCTCCCACAGCGCTTCGTCCGAGACGCTCCGGCCCAGGGTCAGGTTGTCCCGCACGGTGCCCGAAAACAGCTGCGCCTTTTGCGGCACGTAGCCGACGGCGCCGCGCAGCGCGCTCAGGCGCAGGCGGCGCACGTCCTGTCCGCCGACGAGCACCGCGCCTTCTGTCGCGTCGTACAGCCGGGCGATCAGGGCGGCCGCGCTGGACTTGCCCGAGCCCGTGCCGCCAATGATGCCCAGGCTCTCCCCCGGCTTCAGGCTGAGGTTCAGATGGCGGACCGCCTCCTTGCCCTTGCCGGTATAGGATAGCCCCGCGTTCCTGAACTCGATGAGGGGCGACGCGCCCAGGTCCGGTTCGGCCTCGCCGTCCGGCATATCGGGCGTCACCCGCAGGACCTCCGCGATGCGGTCCGCGCAGGCCAGCGAGCGTGAGATGGTCGTCAGCAGATTGGCCAGCTTCAGCAGCTCCACCAGGATCTGGCTCATATAATTCGCGAGCGCGACCACCTGGCCCTGGGTCAGCTGCCCGATATTCACGCGCACCCCGCCCGTATACAGCAGCACCGCCAGCCCCGCGTTGACCATGACGAGCGTCAGCGGATTCAGCGCCGCGGACACGCGCTGTACCCTGAGCTGCAGGCCGCTGAGCCGCGCGTGTGTGTCCGCGAAGCGCTCCTCCTCGTACGCCTGGCGTGAAAACGCGCGGATCACGCGGACGCCCGTCAGGCTCTCGCGCACACGCGCGAGCGTTTCGTCACTGGCGCGCTGGACGCGGCGGTACCCCGGCAGCGTCACGCGCATGATGCCGTACACCGCCAGCCCCAACGCGGGGATCAGCACGGCGAACACCACCGCGGACGGCGCGTCCACGCGGAACGCCATCACCATGGCCCCGAACACGACCAGGGGCGAGCGCAGCAGCAGCCGCAAGGTCAGGTTGACCCCGGTCTGCACCTGGTTCATGTCGCCGGTCATGCGGGTGATCAGGGTCGGGACGCTCTGCTCGTCGATCTGCCGGTAGGACAGGCGCTGGATGTGCCGCATGAGCGCCGCCTTCAGCTCGAACGTGAACCCTGTGGCCGCCTTCGCGCTGAAGTACTGCGCGACGACTGAAAAGCCCAGTCCCACCGCTGCCAGCAGCGCGAGCCTGAGCCCCATGCGCCAGATCAGCGGCGCGTTCTGTCCCGCGATGCCGCGGTCGATCAGTTCCGCCATCACCAGCGGCACCAGCAGCTCCAAGAGCGCCTCCGTCAGCTTGAACAGCGGCGCCAGCACGCATTCCAGGCGGTATTTTTTCAGATAAACGAGCAGTGATTTCAAGCGAAGCTCCTCATCGTTCCCATTCAATAAAAGCTGCGGCAGGCCGTCCAGCATAGTTTGAACGCGCCTGCCGCAGCCGTAGTTTGCGGATTACTCCTGAGGCAGCCGGTTCAGCAGCCAGTCAGAATTGAAGAAGCAGCCGGCGTTCGCCCATACGTACTGCGCGCCGCTGCCGTCCGAAATGCGGCAGAGGATCCACCAGCCCGAGCCGTCATAGTGCTTGGACAGGCAATAGATCGGCTGGTTCTGCACATAGAAGGTGCCGGTGAAGGTGTAATACGCCCCGGGGCCGGAGTAGGTGCTCAGCGGCGTGCTCGCGGTCGCCCAGGTCCCGTTGCCGAAGAAGCCCGTCGAATAGTCAGGGGTCCCCGTCTGCGGAACCGGTGTGGTGAACGTATAGGGTACCGCCGTCACGGTGTGCGTGCCGAAGCTGACCGCCTCCATCGGGACAAAGCCGCGAGCCTTGCGGTTTTCCTTGGGAACGGTCACCTCGATGTAGGCCCAGCGGTCGTCGTAGCTCGCCAGATAGCTGCACGCGGTGCCGGAGGCCAGCGTGGCAAAAGGCACGTTCATGATCACCGGATCATCCGTGATGTCCACCTTCCGGTTGAGCCAGGCCGAGCGGTACTCAAAGTTCAGCTTGCGCGGCTTCTGGCCGCTGGAAGAGGACATGTTCTGCAGGTACGTATCCTGGAAATAGCCGATACGGTACAAGCCGTCTTTGGTCTCATAGCCCAGCATCAGCCACCGGCCCTCGTACCCGTACACGCGCGCGGCGCCACCGCCACCGTACTGCGCCTTGCCGTTGTTCGCGCGCAGGTAGTTGGTGCCGGGCCCGGTATAGAATTTGGGCGATGTGTTGAAGGTCGCGACGAAATAATAGTCCAGGTTTTCCGCCGACGCGACGGCCGCCATCGAGGCGAACAGCGCCAGCAGCAGCAACAGCGCGGTGATTTTTTTCATGGGTGATACCTCCTCCTATTCATGTCATGAATCCCGCTTTGAAATGCTCACAGAACCCGCGGATCCGTCCGACGGGATGAAGGCCAGCGCGACGTCGATCCCGCGCTCGAACAGGTCGCGGACCGCCCGGCGGCAGGTATCGGCCGGCGCGGCGTCGTTCAAGTCCTGCGGCGTGAAATCGAAATGGCCGCCCAGCACAAGATGCCTGTCATGGACCAGCATAAAGTCCAGCTGCTCCGCGTCCCTCAGTTTGTCCAGGAATGCCGGGTTGTCCGCCAGCGCCGCCCGCGCGGCGTCCGGTACATCGCTTTCCACGGCCCAGCCCAGCGGCAGGCGCACACCGGTGACCGCCTGCGACTTCCGTCCGAAGTCCCCCCCGCCAAATACACTGTTGATCAGCCTGGCATGGACGGATGGCCTGTACAGGAGCAGCTTGCCTGTGAAGGAGACCGGCGTTTCCAGCAGCGCGACCTGTCCGGTGTACAGGGTGATGGGGCTGCTCGTGACTCTCCAATCGATACGCAGCCACGAAGAGCAGAGAGGGAAACGTCCTGCGTAGAACCCCGAAAAGCGATTTCTTCCCGTGATGGTCATGCGTTCGCCTTCATGGATGAGTCCCGCTGAGATCAGCTGCTGGATCGTGAGACAATCCCCCAGGTCCTCGATCTCAACGTCCATATGGCTGCGCAGCAGCGCCGGCAGGTCCGCCTGGGCGGCTGTGACCTGCGCAAAGCGTTTCCACAACGCGTTCTCTTTCAGCATGACGATCAGCATGCCTGCGGCCAGCAGCGCCCACGGCAGCAGCAGACTCGCCACCACAAGCAGCATCTGGCCGGTATCGCCTTTTTTGATCGGGTAAGTGACCAGCAGTCGGTCAGGACGCAGCAGCATGGCCAGGAACGGCCATGCGATGGTCAGCAGGAGAATCACCCTCCTGCATACCCGGAGGATCCGGATCCGTTTTCTCAGCCGCTCGTGTTCCCCTGCCCCTTCGCTCATATCAGCCGACCTCGCTGCCCGGCGCGACATCCTCCGCGCGGTCGACCGTCAGCAGGCGCAGCGCGCCGCTGGCCTCGTCCAGCGCGGACAGCAGCATGCCCTGGGACATCTCCCCCATCATTTTGCGGGGCTTCAGGTTGGACAGCAGGATCAGCGTCCTGCCCACCAGCGCTTCGGGCTCGGGGTAGGACTTCGCGATGCCGGAAAACACCGTGCGCGTCTCTGTGCCCAGGTCGAGCGTGAAGCGCAGCAGCTTTTCGCTCTTTTTGACCTTCTCGCAGGTCAGGACCTTCGCGGCGCGGAGCTGGATCCGCTCAAAATCCTCAATGCCGATTTCGCCCGCGGGCTGCGGTTTGTCTCCCTCCGGGGCCTTCGGCGCCGCCGGCTGCGCCGGCGCTTTCGCGGGAGCCGTCGTGCTGCCGCTCAGCAGCTCGAGGTCCTTCTTGATGTCGATGCGCGGGAACAGCGCCTCGCCCTTCTTCACCCTGAGCCCCTCGGGGAGCCGGCCGAAGTTGCCCAGGCTGTCCCAGGACTTCAGGCTGTCGTCCGAAAGGCCGAGCTGCTCAAAGATGCGCGCGGGCGTCTTGGGCATGAACGGGCCCACCAGCACGCCCACAAAGCGGACGCATTCCGCCAGGTTCAGCAGCACGTTGGCCAGCCGCGCCTTTTTGTCCGGGTCCTTGCCCAGGATCCAGGGCTGCGTCAGGTCGATGTACTTGTTGCACTCGCCGATCACCTTCCAGATTTCCGTCAGCGCCTGGGAGAACTGCAGCTTGTCCATCTGCGCCTCCACCAGCGCCGGCAGCGCGGCGCAGTGGTCGCGCAGCGGCGCGTCCTCCGCCTCCACAAAGCCCTCGTCGGTCCAGGCGGGCAGCGCGCCGTCGAAGTATTTTTCGATCATCGCGACCGTACGGCTGACCAGGTTGCCCAGGTCGTTGGCCAGGTCGGCGTTCACGCGGGTCAGGAAGGATTCGTTGGTATAGTTGCCGTCCGAGCCGAAGGGCATTTCACGCATCAGGTAATAGCGCAGCGCGTCCACGCCGTAGCGGGCCACGATCGGCCCCGGGTACACCACGTTGCCCTTGGACTTGCTCATTTTGTCCGTGCCGAACAGCAGCCAGCCGTGCCCGAACACCTGTTTGGGCAGGGGCAGGCCGAGCGCGTGCAGCATGATCGGCCAGTAGATGGTGTGGAAGCGTACGATCTCCTTGCCGACCAGGTGAACGTCGGCAGGCCAGTACTTCTGGTACAGCTCGTCATGCGCCGTGCCGTAGCCCAGCGCGGTAATATAGTTGCTCAGCGCGTCGATCCAGACGTACACCGTATGCTTGGGATCGAAGTCCACCGGGATGCCCCACTTGACGCTGGTACGGCTGACGCACAGGTCCTGCAGGCCGGGCTTCAGGAAGTTGTTGATCATCTCGTTGGCGCGGGACGCGGGCTGGATAAAATCCGGATGCTGCTCGATATAGTCGATCATCCAGTCCTGATATTTGCTCATGCGGAAGAAGTAGCTCTCCTCCTTCATGGGCTGACAGGGACGCCCGCAGTCCGGGCAGACTTTTTCGCCGTCCTTGTCCTTCAGCTGGGTCGGGGTCCAGAAGCTCTCGCAGGGCGTGCAGTACATGCCCTCGTACTCGGACTTGTAGATGTCGCCCTGGTCGTAAAACTGACGGAAGATTTTCTGCACGATGCGGGTATGCCGTTCCTCCGTGGTGCGGATGAAATCGTCATATTCGATGTCCATCAGCTTCCACAGCTCCTTGGTTTCGGCCACGATCTTATCCACATACTCGATCGGCGTCACGCCCGCCTCGGCGGCCTTCTTCTCGATCTTCTGCCCGTGCTCGTCCGTACCGGTCAGGAAGTACGTGTCGTACCCCGTCAGCTTTTTGAAGCGCGTCATGGTGTCGGCAGCCACGGTGGTATAGGTATGCCCGATGGTCATATTCCCGCTCGGGTAATAGATCGGCGTCGTGATATAAAAGGTCTTCCTGTCCTGCATGGCACATCGCGTCCTTTCTGTGTTTGCGCGCTTCCCGCGCGCACGCCGGGACGGCGCCGGATATCCCGCCGCCCCTCTGCCTGTATTTTACATGATTTCATACAGTTTGGCAAGGGTTTCAGCGGCAGCATACGAAGGAGGACGCGCTTCTGCCAGACCGGCCACGGTTCAGGGGACCCGCTCTACGTTTCCGTCAGGCCCGCCGGGTTCCGCGCCGATCACCACGCAGCCCTCGTCCGGGAGGCGGTACGCGTCAAAATAGGCGTCCTCCAGCGGGATCCACAGGTCCAGGAAGCGGCGGAAGGACGCCGGGCTTTCGCGGCGGCGCAGCCGCGCCTCGCGCAGCGGCCACGGCGCCGTCAGGAACAGCCTGACGTCCGCGTATGCCCTGAGCGCCGGCAGGTTGCAGTAGCTGCCCTCCAGGATCAGCGTGTCACACGGCGGCAGGACCTCGGCCGGCAGAAGCGCGCGCAGCGTCCAGTCATAGCGGCGGAACCGGGCGCTCCCGCCGCGCTTCCACGGCGCGACCGCTTCCTGCGCCAGCCGCTCCGCGTCGCAGTTTCCGCCCGGGATCGCCAGCCGCTCCGGCGTTTTTTGCGCGTGCGGAATCACGAAATCGTCCGTATGCAGGACCCCGGCGCGGAACACCTCCGCCAGCCGCGCGGCCAGCGTGGTTTTGCCGGTCGCGCAGGGGCCGTCCAGCGTCACCAGCACGCGCTGCGCGTCCGCCTGCCTTCGCGAAATGGCCGCCACGGCCTTGAGCAGCGGCGTCCAGTCCGCCGCGATCAGCCGGTAAGCGGGCGCGTACTGTGCGCGGTAGGCCGGCGAATGCGACGGCAGCCACCGTTCGTCCAGCACATTGGAAAGCGCTTCCGGGGCGATCCCCAGCCCCGCGCAGGCGTCGGCCACCTGCTGCCGCGTGTATGCCAGCGCCGCGCCTGAACTCAGCATCAGCCCGGCGACCGCCTGCGGCGTGAGTCCCTCCGCCTTCGCGCGGCGCAGGTTCAGCCTGGCCCAGGCCGGACCCACCGGCTCCGTCAGCGGCTCGGCAGGATCCGGGCTGAGCCCGGCCATCTCATCGGCCGCGCGCGCCGCCACCGTATCGCGTTCTCCCAGCAGATGCCCCACGCCGAGCATCGCCTGGAACACATACTTGACCGCGTCGCCGTCCTCCATGGCCGGATACCGTTCCCGCTGCGCGCGCAGCCCTTCGGCCAGGGTCCGTCGGATTTCCAAATCGTTCATGCGCATCCTTTCATCTGTTTGTGACGCGGAATACCCTCACCGTTTCCGGTGAGGGTATTCCGTCAGTCGAGCTTCGGCTTTTCCTCGACCACCGAGATCACGAATCCGTCCTCGTTGTCCGCGGCGTCCGCCACCAGCGTGCTGCCGGGGAGGGCCGCGCCTTCGATCAGCTTCCGCGCGACCAGCGTCTCGATCTTCGCCTGCAGCACGCGCTTCATCGGGCGCGCGCCATAGACCGGGTCATAGCCCAGGTCCAGCAGCTTGTCCTTGGCGGCCTGGGTCAGTTCCAGGTTCAGCTGCTGCGCGGCCAGACGCGAACGCAGACGGTTGAGCAGCAGCTCCACGATCTGCTCCACCTGGCCCTTGGTCAGCGAGGTGAAGATGACCGTATCGTCAATGCGGTTCAGGAACTCAGGACGGAAAGACGTCTTCAACAGCCTCATCACCTGCTCGCGCGCAGTGTCGCTCAGCGCTCCGCTGTCATCGATGCCTTCCAGGATCTGCTGAGAGCCCAGGTTGCTGGTCATGATCAGGATCGTGTTTTTGAAGTCCACCACCCTGCCCTGGCCGTCGGTCAGGCGGCCGTCATCCAGGATCTGCAGCAGCACGTTGAATACGTCCGGATGCGCCTTTTCCATTTCGTCGAACAGGACGACCGCGTACGGCTTGCGGCGCACGGCCTCGGTCAGCTGACCGCCCTCGTCGTAGCCCACGTATCCCGGAGGCGCTCCGATCAGGCGGGTGACGGAGAACTTTTCCATATACTCCGACATGTCGATCCTGATCAGACTCTTCTCATCATCGAACAGGGCCTGCGCCAGCGTCTTCGCCAGCTCGGTCTTGCCCACGCCGGTCGGGCCGAGGAACAGGAAAGAGCCGATCGGGCGGTTTTCGTCCGCGATGCCGGCGCGGGAACGCAGGATGGCGTCCGCGACGGCCTGCACCGCCTCGTCCTGCCCGATGACGCGCCGGTGCAGCTCCTCCGGCAGGCGCAGCAGCTTTTCGCGCTCGGTCTCCATCAGTTTGCTGACGGGAATGCCCGTCCAGCGCGCGACGATCCGGGCGATTTCCTCCTCCGTCACCTTGTCGCGCAGGAGCACGTTATCCGGCTTTTCGGTCTGCTCGGCCTGACGCAGCTCCTCCTGCAGGCGCGGCAGCGTGCCGTACTTCAGTTCGGCGGCCCTGTTCAGGTCATACTTGCGCTCGGCCTGCGCGATATCGGCGTTCGTCTTTTCGATCTCCTCACGCAGGCGCTGCACCTTGCCGATATCCGCCTTTTCGTTTTCCCAGCGGGATTTCATTGCCTGATAGCTTTCCCGCTCCTCCGACAGCTCCTTGCGCAGGCGCTGCAGGCGCTCCGCGCTCATGGTGTCGGTCTCCTTCTGCAGGGCGGCCTCCTCGATTTCCAGCTGCATGATCTTGCGGCGGACCTCATCCAGCTCGGCCGGCATGGAATCCATTTCGGTCCGGATCATCGCGCAGGCCTCGTCCACCAGGTCGATCGCCTTGTCCGGCAGGAAGCGGTCCTGAATATAGCGGTTCGACAGCGTCGCTGCGGCGATCAGCGCCGCGTCCTGGATTTTGACGCCATGGAACACCTCGTAGCGCTCCTTGAGTCCGCGCAGGATGGAGATGGTATCCTCCACCGTGGGCTCATTCACCATCACGGGCTGGAAGCGGCGCTCCAAAGCGGCGTCCTTCTCCACATACTTGCGGTACTCGTCCAGCGTGGTCGCGCCGATGCAGTGCAGCTCGCCGCGGGCCAGCATCGGCTTGAGCAGGTTGCCCGCGTCCATCGAGCCTTCCGTTTTGCCCGCGCCCACGATCAGGTGCAGCTCGTCGATGAACAGGATGATGCGGCCCTCGGACTTCCTGATCTCGTTGAGCACCGCCTTGAGGCGCTCCTCAAACTCGCCGCGGAACTTGGCGCCGGCGATCAGCGCGCCCATGTCCAGCGAAAAGATCGTGCGGTCCTTCAGCGTATCCGGCACGTCGCCGCGAACGATCCTGAGCGCCAGGCCCTCGGCGATGGCGGTCTTGCCGACGCCGGGCTCGCCGATCAGCACCGGGTTGTTCTTGGTTTTTCTGGAGAGGATGCGGATGACGTCGCGGATCTCCTTGTCACGGCCGATCACCGGGTCCAGCTTGTTCTGCCGCGCGCGCTCCACCAGGTCGGTGCCGTACTTCTGCAGGGCGTTGTAGGTGTCCTCCGGATTGTCGCTGGTCACCTGCGCCGCGCCGCGCACCGTGGACAGCACCTGCAAAAAGCCCTCCTTGCGGATATCGTGGCTCTTGAACAGCTTCGCCAGGTCGCGGTCCGGGTTTTCCAGCAGCGCCAGGAAGAGGTGCTCCACCGAGATGTATTCGTCCTTCATGCGCTGGCTGATCTGCGCGGCCGCGTTGATCGCGCGGTCCAGGTCCTGGGAGATATAGATTTTTCCCTGCTCACGCGCCGCCCCGCTCACGCGCGGGCACTTTTCCACCAGCTCCTTCACCTGCGCCGTGATCTGAGGGACATCCTTGCCCATTTTCTTGAGCAGCTGCGGGATCAGGGCGTTGTCGTCCTGCAGGAGGGCGGACAGCAGATGCGCCTGCTCCAGCTGCTGATGGCTGTACTCCGTCGCCAGCGCCTGCGCGCCGTTGATGGCTTCCATGCTCTTCTGTGTATATTTATTATCTGCCATAGGGTTGACCTGCCTTTCGTCAAGATTGGAAGGTCAACACTCCTGACTTTCTTTGACCTTCGTATAGCATTATACTCTTTTTTGCCCGGATGTCAAGGGCCGGTGAAACTTTTTTTTCACGTCCGGATTTCGGGCTTTTCCCACTTTTTCCGGCAGGCCGTCCAGCGGGACGCTCTGGCCGCCCATCGCCGGGAAATCTGTTGCCTTTTGCCGCCGGTTCTGCTACAATGGTGCCGCAGAAACGTCAGCCGACAAGCGTGAGAAAGGACATCAGCCTATGAGTAAGATCGTCATGGGATATTGGGACTGCCCCTACTGTGACACCAAGGGAGTGCGCGGCGATCAGGCCGTCTGTCCCTCGTGCGGACGCCCGCGCGGACAGGTCCGGTTTTACATGAAGGGACAGGCGCAGAACCAGGCGCGCCGGGCGGATGACACCGCCGATATCGAGTACATCGACGAGGAAACCGCGCGCCACGTCAACCGGAATCCGGACTGGTACTGCTCCTTCTGCGAGACGCTGAACAGCGACAACGCGGACACCTGCCGCAGCTGCGGGGCTTCGCGCTCGGACTCGGAGGCCAACTATTTCCAGATGCGCGCCAAGCTCGACGCGGCCAGGGCCACGGCGACCCCGGCCACGGGCAGGCGCTCCTCCAAATCGTTCCTCCTGATCCTGGCCGTGCTGGCGCTCGCCATCGTCGGGCTCTTCACCTACCTGAACGGGAACACGACCAGCGGGGACTACCTGCTGAGCGGCGTCAGTTGGGAACGCCATATCCAGGTGGAGCAGCACATCCTGTATCATGAATCCGGCTGGTCCGTGCCCGCCGGCGGCACCATCACCGGTCAGCGCAGCGAGGTCCACCATTACGACAACGTCGTGGACCACTATGAGAACGTTGAGGTCCAGCGCTCGCGGCGCGTGATCGATCATTACGAAACCACCTACACCTACAACGACCTGGGCAACGGCCTGTTTGAGCAGGTGCCGCACGAGAATCCGGTTTACAAAACGGAATACTATACCGATACAGAGCGGCGGCCGGTATACAAGCAGGTCGCCAGATACCAGACCAGATACGATTACGACATCATGCGCTGGACGCCCACGCGCACCGCGTCCGCGTCCGGGACGGACCAGCAGCCCTACTGGCCAGATCCGCAGCTGGCCAATGACGAGCGCGAGGGCGACCGCGCGGAAGCCTACCGCATCCGCGTCACCAATACCCGCGACAACAGCGTCACTACCTACCGGATGGCTGAAAGCGACTGGCGGCAGCTGACCCCCGGCGATCCCCTCTGGATCACCGCCAAGCGCAACAACTCGGACATCCATATATCGGACGAAAGCGGCAACCCGCTCATGCCGCTGATCAAAGAATAAGGAGATGGCGCTCTGGCGCCGCACCATACGCTATGCACAACGAACCCCTGACCACCCGTTCCACGCCCGACCACATCGAAATCCGCGGCGCGCGCGTACATAACCTGAAGGCAGTCGACGTCGACGTCCCGCTGAACCGCATCGTCGGCGTCGCCGGGGTCTCCGGCTCCGGCAAATCGTCCCTGGCGCTGGGCGTCCTGTACGCGGAAGGCTCCCGGCGGTACCTGGAATCCCTTTCCACCTATACGCGCCGGCGCATGACCCAGGCCGCGCGCGCGGAGGTGGACGATGTGCGCTACGTGCCCGCCGCGCTCGCGCTGCGCCAGCGGCCCGGCGTACCGGGCATCCGCAGCACCTTCGGCACCTCCACCGAGCTGCTCAACAGCCTGCGGCTGATGTTTTCCCGCCTGTCCTGCTACCGCTGCGACAACGGGCACGAGGTGCCGCCCACGATGGACTTCGCGGCGGAGAAGGAATGCCGCTGCCCCGTCTGCGGCGTCGTCGTTCAGCCGATCGGCGCGGAGGAGCTCGCGTTCAACAGCGCCGGCGCCTGCCCCGACTGCGACGGGACCGGCGTCGTGCGCACCGTGGACGAATCGACCCTCGTGCCGGACGAATCCCTGTCCATCGACCAGGGGGCGGTCGCGCCGTGGCAGTCGCTGATGTGGTCGCTGATGAAGGACATCGTCCGCCAGATGGGCGTCCGCACCGACGTCCCGTTTTCCGAGCTGACGCCGCGCGAGCGCGAGATCGTGCTGCACGGCCCCGCCGAGAAGCGGCATTTCATCTACACCAACGAGAAGACCAACGTCGCCGCGGAAATGGATTTTACCTACTACAGCGCCCGGTATACCGTGGAAAACGCGCTGTCCAAGGTCAAGGACGAAAAGGGCATGAAGCGGGTGGAGAAGTTCCTGAAGCAGGCCCCCTGCCCCGCCTGCGGCGGCACCCGGCTGTCCCCGCGCGCGCGTTCGCTGCGCCTGCGCGGTGTATCGCTGGACCAGGTCTGCGCCCTGCCCCTGTCGGAGCTCATCCACTGGGTCGACGGCGTGCCCGCCTCGCTGCCCGGGGAAATGCGGCCGATGGCCGTCAGCATCTGCGAGGCCTTCCACCACACCGCCAGGCGCCTGGTGGACCTGGGGCTGTCCTACCTGTCGCTGGACCGCGCGGCGTCCACGCTCTCCACGGGCGAGCGCCAGCGCACACAGCTCGCGCGCGCCGTGCGCAACCGCACCACCGGCGTCCTCTACGTGCTGGACGAGCCGTCCATCGGCCTGCACCCGTCCAATCTGGAGGGACTGACCGGCGTGATGGACGACCTGGTCGCCGACGGCAATTCCATTGTCCTCGTGGATCACGACACACAGGTGCTGCGCCACGCGGACTGGCTGATCGAGCTCGGTCCGGAAGCCGGCGCCGGCGGCGGCAACGTCATCGCGGAGGGCGCGCCCGACGCGCTCGCGCATCACCCCGCGTCCATGATCGGGCCCTTCCTGCGCCCCGACGCACGGACGGCGCTGCGCCCACGCACGCCGGAGGGCGAGCTGTTCGCGCTCGGCGAGCTTCGGCTGGAGACGGACGCGATCCACACGGTGCGTCCGCTCAGCGTGCGCTTTCCCAGGGGCAGGCTGTCCGTGGTCACCGGCGTATCCGGCTCCGGCAAGACGACCATGATCCTGGAAAGCCTGCTGCCCGCGCTGGAAGCGCAACTGGCCCGGCGTCCGCTGCCCGACCACGTGCGCAGCGTGGACGCCGACGGCATCCGTCAGGTCAAGCTGATCGACGCGACCCCCATCGGTATCAACGTCCGTTCGACCGTCGCCACCTACGCCAACGTGCACGACGAGCTGCGCAAGGTGTACGCCCGCAGCCGCGCCGCGCGTGAGCAGGGCGTCAAGGCGGGCGATTTTTCCTACAACACCGGCGCTCTGCGCTGCCCGACCTGCGACGGCACCGGCACCATCAGTCTGGACGTGCAGTTCCTGCCCGACGTGGACATCCCCTGCCCGGACTGCCACGGCTCGCGCTACGCGCGCGCGGCCTACGCCATTCCCCGCAGCAAAAAGAGCGGTGAGGGCCGCTCCCTGCCGGAGCTGATGGCGCTCAGCGTGGACGAGGCGCTCAGGGAGTGCGCGGACCTGAGCACGGTACGCAGCCGGCTGCAGGTGCTGCACGACCTGGGGCTGGGCTACCTGACCCTGGGCGAGGAAACGCCCAGCCTGTCCGGCGGCGAGGCGCAGCGGCTGAAGCTCGCCAGCGAGATGGGCCGCGGACAGTCCGACGCCGTTTTTGTGTTCGACGAACCGACCATCGGCCTGCATCCCCTGGACGTGCGCACGCTGCTCGCGGTGTTTCAGCGGCTGATCGACCTCGGCGCGACCGTGATCGTGATCGAGCACGATCTGGACGTCATCCGCAGCGCGGACTACATCGTCGACATGGGGCCCGGCGGCGGTAAGGACGGCGGGCGCATCGTCGCCTCCGGCACGCCTGAAGCGGTCGCCCAAAGCCCCAAGAGCGTGACCGGAAGTTTTTTGTGAGGGCGGTCTGAGGACGATGCGCCAATTTCGCCTGAAGGCATATCAAAAGGGGGAGGAACTACGATAGCTCCTCCCCGCTCAGGATCAGGTTCTGGTCATGATAGGTGCCGTTCAGAGCGCATTCGAGCAGGTTTTGCCACAGGTTGCCGCCCCTGGCGCGCATCAGGAAGGTTTGGCCCTGCGTGGTCAGCCGGATGAGGACGCTGTCCCCGCTTTCATTCAGCGGCATGACCGAAAAGACCGCCTCCCCGCAGACCGTGACGGTCAGGCATTGGTCCTCGTTCACCCTGCCCCAGGGCGGCATCATCGCGTCCATGCGCAGGTAATAGGACAGCGCGCGGTAGTTGCCCGGCGCGACGGCGGCGCTGCGGTCCTGATACCGGGCGATCACCGCTTTGTCCGGGTCCCCGGTCAGTTCGCCGCCATTGGCGACCGTGGCGGCCGCGAGCACCGCGTCCACCTGGAACTGGTACTCCGAGGCCTGCATCCGCGCGCGGACCGCGTAATAGATCCCGAAGCAGCCGGCAACAACCAGCAGGACGGCCAGCCCGATCATCACCCTGGTCAACCATTTCACGTCTTTTCACCGCCCGTTTCCACAATATGCCGCTCCAGCCGCCGCTGGCGGCTGAACGCGAGCAGCGCGGCCAGAAACGCGCCGAGCAGCGCCAGCCATCCGGGCAGGTCCTGCTCAGGCCCGCCCGCTGTCACCATGCGCACCAGGTCCGCCAGCGCGGCGACGCCCAGGAAGATCACACAGCCCAGGCTGCTGCGCAGCATCCGGCCGTAGCCCTTCTCGCGCTGCAGCCGGGTAAACCGCCCGCGGATCCGCGAAACGGTCCACACCCCCAGCCCCCAGTACATCAGCGGAAACAGCGCGAACGCCGCCGGCAGGAAAACCGGCAGGCTTCGCGTACCCGCGTCGTCCAGCAAAAAGAACAGCGCCAGCAGCCCCGCGCAAACCAGAAACGGCGCCCAGACCGCCAGCGCGGCGCTCATCCCGGGCGCCGCGTCCAGCGTATACCAGACGCCCGTATAGACGGGCACGCGGCGGTCGCGGCCCGTTTTTTCATCCAACCGGACCTCATTGACCCAGTCGTCCATATAACGGCGCTCTTTCATGCGCGGAACCACACGAACTGGCAGAAGAGCACAAACAGCACCAGTCCGGCGCACATGACCAGCGTCACCAGCAGCGCCGCCTTCATCGCGCCGAAGGTATACTCCTTCGCCTCCTGCCGGGTCAGCGGGGACGGCCGCAGCTCAGGCCGGGCCGCGTCGCCGCTCTCTTCCGGCGCGGAGGGGGCCCTGTCTGCGCGTCCCGGCGTGTACCAGGGCATCCCCTCCACGTTCATGGACGCGATCGTGCGGCCGTCGTCGCCCTCGGGCAGACGGGGATCACGCCTCCTTGTCATACCCGCTCTCCGGATCATAGATGTGGCAGGCGACCGTGTGCCCGTTGCCCATGTCCA